>NZ_JBHERJ010000100.1:0-89487 GCF_043359455.1 Lysinibacillus sp. PWR01
TTGACTCCCTTGGGATAGCGAGATAGGCAAAACTCTAAACGAAGCGGCTCGGCGCTCGCCCACAGGAAAGCAAGTAGCCTGCAACAGAAATCCATTTCTACCTTTCAATTGACTGTTTTGTTTTTCAACACTAAGAAAAGGCGACTACGCTATAAGAGCGTGGTCGCCTTTTTGATGGTTTAACCCGTCTCTCAGAAATCTGCTTTGTATTGTAAAAGATAAATGAAGAATATGTAAAGCTGACATCTGCCTGACACAAAAGCCCTTTATAGTAAACGATGTAGACGAGAAATGAACAAAGGGACGAGCATCAATAAGGGTTTGTCGGTTTGACACTAATAATAAGTAGGGAGAGTGATGAAATGCCAATAGTTACTTCATTTAATCCAAATGGTCGTCAAGAAATTAAACAAGCGATCTCTTATCCAGATTATGCGTTATTAAAAACCAAGCTTCAGCATGTTATGCAGCGGGACAAGCATGCGGGTTTAGACGGTAAATATTTGATACGTAGTACGTACTTCGATAATTTTTCCAATAAAGTGTTAAATGAAAAAAAAGAGGGCTTTATCAATCGAGACAAATATCGGGTTCGCATATACGGCAAGTCTAGTGCTGTTATTAATCTGGAGCGGAAGAGTAAACGTAACAATGTTACCTTTAAAACAAAATGTGCAATATCTCAAGCTGAGTATGAAAAAATGCGTATCGGGGAGATATCCTGGATGGAGAATGATGACCGAGGGTTAATTCGAGATTTATATCAAGAGATAAATTACAACCAGCTAAGACCTACTACGGTAGTGGATTATGAGCGAGAGGCCTATATCTATCCGTTTGGTAATGTGCGTGTGACGTTTGATAGTAAGGTGCAATCAAGTCTACGCAACACTGATATGTTTAATCAAAACTTGCCGATGGTGGATGTACTGGAGCCAAATCTTGTGATCTTAGAGGTAAAGTACGATGAATATCTGCCAGACATCATCAAGTATTTACTACAGTCGGTGGATACTCGTGCAGAGGCCTATTCAAAATATCAGCTTAGTCGTATGTACGGCTAATAATAAAGGAGAATGAACAATGGATACAATTAAATTTAGTGATATTTTTAAATCCAACTTTTTAGAAAAAACAACCTCATTTTCATTAATCGATTCCATTATTGGTTTAGTAGTCGCGTTTTTTATTGGGCTTTTCATTTACGCTGTTTATAAGAAAACCTTTAATGGTGTCATTTACTCACATTCATTCAATATCTCATTACTTATTATGACAATGGCAACAGCATTAGTGATTATGGGAATCAGTTCAAATGTTCTGCTGTCACTTGGTATGGTTGGTGCTTTATCCATTGTACGTTTCCGTACACCTATTAAGGACCCAATGGATTTAGTCTATATTTTCTGGGCAATTGTTTCAGGTATTTTATGTGGTGCTGGCTTTATCCCATTAGTGATTATTGGTGCTGTTTTAATCGGACTTGTATTGCTAATATTCGTTAATAAAATAACAGTAGAAAACCCTTATTTATTGATTGTAAAGTTTGAAGAAGAGCTAGCAAACGCTGAGATCGAGCGAATTATTGCTGCACAAACAAAAAAGTTCGCTCTCAAATCCAAATCCATTATGCAACAGAATGAAATCGAAACTACTTATGAAATTCGTGTAAAACAAAATGATGCAAAATTGATGGATGAGCTAACAAAGGTAGCAGGTGTAAAATCAGCCATTATGCTGAGCTATGATGGGAATTTCACAGCGTAATGACCTCATTAGCAAAAAGGACTACGATGAGAGGTGACGGCTATGATTAAAACACGAATTGTCTACCTGTGCATGGCAATTTTACTCCTTCTCTTTGTCGTGATATATGCTGTACTTCCGAATGTAGGCATTGAAACGAAAAATTCAGAGTTCTCCTATGAGAATATAGTATTTAATAAAAATAAAGTAACCACAGTTGATATTGAAATTGCGGAGGAAGATTGGGCTGATATGCTCGAAAATGCTTCGGCTGAGGAATTAAAACAGGCAGATATTACAGTAAACGGCAAGAAAATTGAGAATGTTGCTATTCGTACAAAGGGCAATCTATCATTACGATCGGTTGTCAATAGTGACTCAGATCGCTATAGTTTAAAAATCGATTTTGATTATTATGATGATACACAAAGCTTATATGGCTTAAAAAAATTAAATTTAAACAATAATTATAGTGATTCTACATTAATGAGAGAGTACATCTCCTATGAACTGATGGAGCAAATGGGTTTACCAACACCGGCACACTCCTATATGTATGTCACAGTGAATGGTGAGGAACGAGGCTTGTTCTTAGGAGTAGAAGCAGTGGATGAGACATTCCTAGCTAATAACTATGGCTCTAATGATGGCTTTTTATTTAAGCCAGATGGGACAGGCAGCGATTTAAAATATATTAGTGACGATATCGAAGACTATACAGGCATCGGATTAAAAACAAATGAAGGTAATATTGATCAATCCAAGTTGGTTGAAATGCTAGATGCTATTAATAATGGTGGAGACATAGAAAAGTATATTGATGTTGATGAAATGTTACGTTATTTTGCCGTCAACACAGCTCTTGTGAATTTAGATAGTTATCAAGGGAATATGAAACATAACTATTATTTATATGAACAGAACGGTGTGTTTTCTATTATTCCTTGGGATTACAACATGTCCTTTGGTGGCTTTGGGGCTGGAGGAGGTAGAATAGCAGGAGGAAACGGAGAAAATCCAGCTGACGCTTCTACTAATATGGAAAAACCAGTGGCACAAAACAATGGACAACCCGCTCAGGCAGGTGATGGGGGTATGCAACAACGAGGTGGCGGATTCAACATGGGAATGGGCATTTCTGGCGACTTGTTAGCTGATAGTGCTATTAATTTTAGTGTGACAACCCCTGTTTCTGGCACAACATTAGAGGAGCGACCACTCCTAAATGCATTACTTGCTAATGAAGAATACCGTGCCAAATATGAAGGGTATCTAGAAGAACTAGCAACAACCTATTTAACAGAAGACTATGTCCAATCTATTACTAAAAACTTAGCGGTGCTATTAACTACCTATGTGGAGGCAGATCCAACTAAATTCTCTACTACGGAGCAGTTTTTGGAAGCAGTTGAAGGTGAAGAAAGCTTGCCTGAATTTGCTAAACAGCGCTCAGCATCTATATTAAAGCAGCTGTCTGGGGAGCTTGTAGTGGAAGCATCTACGTCTTCTCAGGGCAATATGGGTATGCCAATTCCAAATGAAAATGGTGAAATGAATTCGATGCCAGACGATTTTGATCCAAGTCAGCTACCAGAGGACTTTGATCCATCAAAGAGCCCGCCTTTTAATAGAGAGGGCGAGGGTCCGAGAGCAGGACAAAATGGGGAACAAATGCAACGCCCAGATGGAAACGGGGCTCCAATGGGTATGCCGGGTGCGAATGGTGAAGCAGCCAATCAGGAACCTGTTATTGATAAAAATATGGTGTTTACAGCCATTACATGCCTAGTGCTACTCCTTTTCGCACTTCTCTTTGTTGTTAAATTTAAACGCAGAGGTCGTTAAAAAATAACCATATCCAATATCTTTGGGTATGGTTTTTGCTTTTTATCGTGTTAAAATAAAGCATTCTTTTCTGAGGGGTCTTTTCATATGAATGAACAGCAATTTGATAAACATTTGCACATTAACACGGTGGGAGAGCAATATGGTTTTCCTAAACTTGCACACTATCACCGTTATGAGCCAACGCCATACAGTGGGTTGGAGCAATTATTCGCAGCGTATGAGATGCCTGACAATCCAGTATTTATTGATATGGGGTGCGGGAAAGGGCGAGTTCCCATTTATGTGCACCATAAGTTCCATATTCCAACTGTTGGGATAGAAATGGATGCAGGATTTTATGCAGAGGCAGAAGAAAATAAACGTAGTTATCTTCAAAAAATGAGAGCACATGCACCCATCAAATTTATTCATACAATAGCAGAAGCTTATGAAATAAAGTCACGTGACAATGTGTTTTTCTTTTTTAATCCTTTTTCCATTCACATTTTTCGTTCAGTCATTCATAATATTTGGAAATCCTACGAGCAGCGAATGCGAGATATTCATATAATTTTATATTATCCGCCTTACGATTATTTACAATTTTTACATCATGGAACACCATTTGAATTGCTTCATGAAGTACATTTAGAAAATGAAACAAATATAAATGAGCGCCTTTGTGTGTTTGAATTAAAAAAAGCTTAGAGTATGGGGGAACCCACTCTAAGCTTTTTCCTATTTACAGTACAGATATAAACAATTTGTTACTCTTATTCTCATAATTATTTTCAGGGAAATAATCGTAATAGATGGAGGGGGTGTTTAAATCAACTAGACTTTATTGTGAAAAAACAATTTCATCTGATAGTTTTGTACTAGTCTATGGTTTGAATTAAAAGATAATTCACAAATAACTAATTATACTGAAAAATCACTCTAGACTAAATATAAAGAATGTTTTACAATGAAAAAGGCTTATATGAATAATATTTTTCTTTTGTTTTTAGATAGTTATAAATAATTATTTTAGCTATTGAGTAAATGATTTTAATTGTTTATAATTATCAGAAATATCTAATATTTGAGAAATTTTCAGGGGGAATTTAATTATGAGAGAGAGCAAAAAGCTTAAGAAGTTCGGTTCACTTTTAGTAGCATCTTCATTACTTGCTGGTGTTCTTGCTGGTTGCGGTAACGGAGACGATTCAAGTTCTGGCGGAGGCTCATCATCAGGCGGAGGTTCATCTGATGGCGATACAATTAAAATTGGTGCCAACTTAGAACTTTCAGGGAATGTAGCATCTTATGGTTCCTCTATTGGGCTAGGTGCAGAGCTGGCTGTAAAAGAAATTAATGATGCTGGCGGTATTGATGGTAAGAAAATTGAACTGATTAAAGTAGATAATAAATCAGAGAACTCTGAAGCAACTTCAGCTGCTATTAAACTAGCAACGCAGGATAAAGTAGTAGCAATGCTAGCACCTGCAACTTCAGGTAATACAGTAGCAACTGTTCAAATTGCAAATGATAATAAAATTCCTATTGTTACTGGTTCTGGTACAGCACCAAATATCACAGTAAACGAGGATGGCAGTGTTAATGAATATGCTTTCCGTACATGCTTTATTGACCCATTCCAGGGGATTGTAGCGGCTAATTTTGCTTCAGGTGAGCTAGATGCGAAAAATGTAGCTATTTTCGCAGATAATGCATCAGACTATGCAAAAGGTTTAGCAAAATCATTTAAAGAAACGATTACGAAGAGTGGCGGAAAAGTTGTAAAAGAAGAAGCTTATGTAGCGAAGGATACAGACTTCCGTACACAATTAACAAATATTAAAGCGGCAAATCCAGACTTTATCTTTATCCCTGGATATTATGAAGAAGTTGGTTTGATTGTTAAACAAGCACGTGAAATGGGCATTGATGTACCTCTAATGGGGGCTGATGGTTGGGATTCTCCAACTTTAATCGAATTAGCTGGCGCGGATGCATTGAATAACACATTCATCACAAACCACTATTCTGCTGAAGACCCAGATCAAAAAATTCAAGATTTCGTAAAGGCATTTAAAGCTGCAAATGGTGACAAAGCGCCTGACGCATTCAACGCACTTGGTTATGACACAATTTACTACATTGCGGATGCGATTAAACGTGCAGGCTCTACGGATGGGGAAGCAATTAAAAATGAATTAGCTGCAACAAAAGATCTTTCTTTAGTAACAGGTACTTTCTCAGTTGACGAAAATCATAACCCAATTAAAACAGCAACAGTTCTTGAATTTAAAGACGGTAAACAAGTGTTCAACTCTAAAGTTAATCCTTAATGTTTTGTAAGCAAGGGGGAGGCGGGTAAACACGCCTTCCTTTTTTGTGTGCTAGATAACTAGAATCGTAGTGCAAAACATAACTATTAGTATCGATCTATGTACTTATTTTTCAATTTTCAGAAAATTTAAAGGAGTGAATGCACATGGAATGGATACAGCAACTTGTGAATGGTATTTCACTTGGAAGTATCTACGCGTTAATAGCGCTAGGGTATACGATGGTATACGGTATTATCAAGCTGATTAACTTTGCTCATGGTGATGTCTTCATGATTGGGTCATTTATTGGCTTTTACGCAATTGCTAAATGGGAGCTTGGATTCTTCCCAGCACTATTATTGGCGATGTTAGTTTGTGCGATCTTTGGTGTTTTAATTGAACGTATTGCCTATAAACGATTACGAAATGCTACACGTATCGCAGCTTTAATTACAGCGATTGGTGTATCGCTATTAATCGAATATACAACGATTTTCTTCAGAGGGGCTCAGCCAGCAGCTTATCCTGAAGTTTTCAAAAATAAATCACTAGATATTTTTGGCGTACAAATCAGCAGTACATCCATCTTAATTTTATCAGTCGCAGTTGTACTGATGATTCTTTTACAATTCATCGTACATAAAACAAAAATCGGTAAAGCGATGCGCGCCGTTTCCCATGATGCAGATGCTGCTCGCCTAATGGGTATTAACGTTGACAATACAATTTCTGCAACGTTTGCGATTGGTTCAGCTTTAGCTGGTGCAGCAGGTGTTATCTTCGGTGTTTATTATACAAAAATTGACCCATTAATGGGTGTTATTCCTGGTGTTAAAGCATTTATCGCAGCTGTTCTTGGTGGTATTGGTATCATCCCTGGCGCTATGGTTGGTGGTATGTTACTAGGTGTTGTAGAGTCCTTAGTAAGTGCACTTGGCTTCTCGTTATGGCGTGATGCAGCGGCATTCGTTATCTTAATTTTAATCTTAATCTTCAGACCATCGGGTATCTTTGGTAAAAATGCCCGTGAGAAAGTGTAGGTGAGCGGTTTTATGAAAAAGTCTAAAGTTTTCTGGGGCTATGCCGTAATAGCGCTAGTCATCTATGCAGTTGTACAGTTATTGATTACGACAGAAGTAATTGATTTGTACTATAAAAATATGTTGATCACGATGTGTATTAACATCATGCTAGCTGTCAGCTTGCATATTGTTATTGGGGTTACTGGGCAATTCTCTATTGGGCATGCTGGGTTCCTTGCAGTTGGAGCATATGTATCGGCTATCATTACAACAAAGTTAATGCTGCCATTCCCATTGGCTATCCTTTTAGGGGCTGCTGCAGCAGCAGTTGCTGGTCTCATTGTAGGGATTCCAACGCTTCGTTTAAAAGGGGATTATTTAGCGATTGCCACACTAGGGTTTGCCGAGATTATTCGTATTATCTTTTTAAATACGGATTATGTTGGTGGCGCAGCAGGGATGCAGGTTAAATATTTATCTAACTGGACGTATGCATTCTTTGGCGTAGTGTTAACGATTCTAGTCATCTCGAACTTTACAAATTCTCGACATGGGCGTGCGTGTATTTCCATTCGAGAAGACGAAATAGCAGCGGATGCTATGGGTATTAACACAACTTACTATAAAGTTGTTGCATTCGCTATTGGTTCTTTCTTCGCTGGTCTAGCTGGCGCTATTTTTGCACATAACTTTTACATTATCCAACCGACAACATTCGGTTTCTTAAAATCATTTGATATTTTAATTTACGTTGTACTCGGTGGTTTAGGAAGTCTTTCTGGTTCAGTGATTGCTGCGATTTTCTTAACATTCGTGTCTACTTATCTCGCAAATTTCCCAGAAACGCGTATGATTATTTACAGTTTAGTATTAATTATCGTAATGCTTTATCGTCCAACAGGCTTGATGGGAACGAAAGAGATCACGCAATTATTTAAGTTTGGTAAAAAAGGAGGTACAAAATAATGACTGGAAACCTTCTTATCAATGTTGAAAACATGGGTATTCAATTCGGCGGTTTAAAGGCAGTACAGGGTGTTAATATGTACCTTAATCAAGGCGAATTGGTAGGACTTATTGGACCAAATGGTGCTGGGAAAACAACGAGCTTTAATATGTTAACAGGGGTATATACACCAACGGAAGGTACAATTACTTTTAATGGTATGAAAATAAATGGACTTGCACCCTATCAGGTTACACAGAAAGGGATCAGCCGTACATTCCAAAATATCCGCTTATTTAAAGAGCTATCTGTACTAGACAATGTGAAGGTAGCCAACCATTCTCTTGCTAAGCATTCTATGTGGTCTTCTATTTTTCGTTTGCCAAACCATTTCAAAGGTGAGGCCGAAATGGAAAATCAATCAATTGAGTTCTTAAAAATCTTTGGCTTAGATGTCTATAAGGATGAGCTGGCAAAAAATTTGCCATACGGGATGCAGCGTCGTTTAGAAATTGCTCGTGCGTTAGCGGCAAATCCAAAACTACTGTTATTGGATGAACCAGCAGCAGGGATGAACCCACAAGAAACACATGATTTAATGGAGTTAATTGCATTTATTCGTAAAGAGTTCGGCTTAACAATTTTGCTGATCGAGCATGATATGAGCTTAGTCATGGGAATTTGTGAACGCATTTATGTACTCGATCATGGACAATTAATCGCTGACGGGACGCCAGAAGAAATTCGCAACAATCCAAAGGTAATAGAAGCGTACCTTGGTGAGGAGGTTATCGGCTAATGCTAAAAGTACAAAATATCGATGTTTATTATGGCAACATCCAAGCATTAAAGGGCCTCTCTTTAGAAGTAAACGAGGGTGAAATTGTAACGTTAATCGGAGCAAACGGTGCTGGAAAAAGTACGCTCTTAAAGACATTGTCAGGTTTATTGAAGCCAAAAGGCGGCATTATTGAATACGAAGGCTTCTCTATTGCTGGGAAAGCGGCACAAACTATTGTGAAATCAGGAATTTCCCACGTTCCAGAAGGTCGTCGTGTTTTTGCCAATATGTCCGTTGAAGAAAACTTAGAGCTTGGAGCATATCTGCGTAATGATAAAGCAGGTATTAAAAAAGATATGGATCATGTTTTCGAGTTATTTCCACGATTATTAGAGCGTCGGAAACAGCAGTCAGGCACATTGTCTGGTGGGGAACAGCAGATGCTTGCGATGGGTCGTGCTTTAATGGCCAAACCAAAGCTATTATTAATGGATGAACCTTCGATGGGTCTTGCACCGTTAATGGTTAAAAATATCTTCAATATTATTGAGCAGGTCAATAAAGAAGGAACAACCGTATTACTTGTTGAGCAAAATGCTAATATGGCATTATCGGTCGCTAACCGTGCATATGTACTTGAAACGGGACGTATTGTTCTATCCGGTTCAGCAAAAGAGCTACAAGAGAGCGAGCAAGTAAAAGCAGCTTATTTAGGCGGATTATAAAAATGGTAGGGCATCTCATTTATGAGATGTCCTTTTAGTGTTGAAAAACAAAACAGTCAATTGAAAGGTAGAAATGGATTTCCGTTGCAGGCTACTTGCTTTCCTGTGGGCAAGCCGCTTCGTTTAGAGGCTTGTCTGTCCTGCTATCCCACGGAAGTCAAGTAGCCTTCCACTCCAACCCACTAACTTTTTAGTAAAGGTGCTCATTACTCATTTTATTGAGGGGTGTCGTAACGAATCACTTCTCCATATTGAAAATAAGAGTCTATCCTACAAATAATGGGCAGTTTTGTTCACTACCGCTAGTATGAAAGATAAGGAAAAGACACTTTTGCACATGGTTGATTGGAGTGACTCTGGTGGAACGGAAATCAACCCCTCGCCTTTCAAAATTCCTTTTTCCTCCGTTATAATCACTTTTTTCTTGCATGATGAAAGAAAATCAGAGGTAGCATTTCTACTTTACTTTTTGGTAAGGTTGAAAAAAGGAGTGATGCTTTTTGAAGAATTCAGCACAATATTTTATTGAACATTTAAAGTTAGCCGAACATCCAGAAGGGGGCTATTACATTTCATCATTTCGTGCATCAGACGATATAGCCGTGAGAGATGTTCAGAGGCCCATTTATACAAGTATTTATTTCCTATTACGCTCACAAGATATTTCCCATCTACATCGCTTGCAATCGGACGAGCTATGGTATTATCATGCAGGCAGCCCACTAACCGTTCATATGATTTTCCCAGATGGTACATATGAAGCGAAGAAGCTTGGTTTGAATGTAGAAGCAGGGGAAGTACCCCAAATTGCAGTGCCAAAGCATACAATTTTCGGTTCGTCGGTGGAAGAGTCTGATACGTTTAGTTTAGTTGGATGTATGGTGGCGCCAGGCTTTGACTTTGAGGACTTTGAATTGTTTACACAGGAAGAGCTTTTAGCAGATTATCCTCAGCACGAGGAAGTCATTCGTAAAATGGCCTACAAAACAATTGAATAGAAAAATAGCCGTCTCAATTATTTTGAGACGGCATGATTTATTCACCATAATATTTCTTCAGGATAATTAAGTTGAATTTGAATATCATGCAATGCTTGTTTCGTTGCAATAGCTGCTTCCATCAGGTGGGATTTTAATGCTACATATTCATGGTCCTCTATCATTAATCGTACAGCAAATGCCGCTAAATGTGCTTGACGTTCCTCTTTACTTAATTCGATATATTCTAGATTCAGAACATCCACGTACTGTGTTGCAAAACGGAAGGTAAATGGATTTTTAGCATGTAACATTCTTAAAAACACAACATAATCTTCTTCACTCACCTCTTGTTCCAAACAATCAGCAATAGCCGCTTGAAATTTGCGTATAATAGCTATCTCATGATTCCACATTGAAGCATTGTTTAATTTTTGGTGCAAATCAATAAAATCATTTAATGCGATTGCACTAAAGATAATTTCTGGCCAAAGAATTTCTGTTGAAAAATAGACATTCTTATTTGGAAAGATTAATTCATGTTGTGTTAGAACACTCTTATTAAGTCCATTACTAACAAAATCTAGGTGATGTTCGCCAAGCATAGCATGTCTTAGTTTATAGCAAACGCTTAAAATACGTAGTCGAGGACCCTGATAATCATAGTATTTATTTTCATCACCAGTTACTTTATAAATAGCATTAATTAGTTCATCTAAATCCCAATAATCGGCGCTAATTCGAACTCCTGTTAATTGCTCTGTGCTTTGAATGGATATCATAGTCCTCGTCCCTCCTCTTGAATGCCTATTTGAGTGTGTAATTAAGTAGTTTGAATAGTTCTGTACGTTCCTTCTCTGTTAAATCACGCCATTGCCCCACCTTTAAGTTACCAAGCTTAATATTCATAATACGAATACGTTGTAGCCGCTTAACGGAATACCCTAGTGCAGAACACATTCGGCGAATTTGGCGGTTTAAGCCTTGCTCTAAAATGATTTTAAACACCTTATCCGAAATCCTTTCCACATGGCATGGTAAGGTTGTTGTATCTAAAATATCGACACCACTACCCATTTTTTGGATAAATTGTGTCGTTATAGGCTTGTCAACTTGAACAATGTATTCTTTTTCATGATGATTTTCAGCACGTAGAATTTTATTGACGATATCGCCATCATTCGTTAATAACAATAACCCCTCTGATTCCTTATCAAGACGTCCGATATGAAAAATACGCAAGGGATGATTGACAAAATCAACCACATTGCCTTTTATATGTCGTTCTGTCGTACTTGTAATACCAACAGGTTTATTTAGAGCAATGTAAACAAGTTGTTGTTCTTTCTTTACCTCTTTTCCATCAACGCAAACAATGTCCCCTGCTTCAACTTGACTACCAACTGTCGCCAGTTCCCCATTAATCGTTACTTTTCCTTCTTCTATCCATTTATCAGCGCCACGACGAGATATGATGCCTGTTTCACTTAAATATTTATTAATACGCATAATGTTCTCCTATATTTTATATTATTTTTAAGTATACCTTAACGCCATGCTTACAGTGAATGCTAGAAGCTTTTCTAGCAAAAATAAATTAGTTGGAAAAGTTTTTGAAAAAGTTGAAATTATTTTATGTTTCTGACAATATATTAGATGAGAGGGTTTCTATGAAAATATTGTTATTCCGATATAAAATAACGTTTTTTCTAGATAGTTCTCATTAAATTGTGTAAAGGGGAGAAGTAAAATGGTTTATGCATTTCCAAACACTGAAGGATCGGTAGTTCAATTCAAAGAGAAATATGATAATTATATTGGTGGCGAATGGACACCCCCAGTGAAGGGTCAGTACTTTGATAACGTTACTCCTGTTACTGGACAAGTTTTTACACAAGTAGCACGTTCCACAGCTGAGGACATTGAACTTGCATTAGATGCAGCACATGCTGCTAAGGATGCATGGGGCAAAACATCACCGACAGAACGCGCAAACATTTTACTTAAAATTGCGGACCGTATCGAGCAAAATTTAGAAAAGCTAGCCGTTGCCGAAACATGGGATAACGGTAAAGCGGTACGCGAAACATTAAACGCAGACATCCCTCTTGCAATTGATCATTTCCGTTATTTTGCTGGGGTATTACGTGCTCAAGAGGGCTCAGTAAGCCAAATTGATAATGATACAGTTGCTTATCATTTCCATGAGCCAATTGGTGTAGTTGGTCAAATCATTCCTTGGAACTTCCCATTATTAATGGCTGTATGGAAGCTTGCACCAGCACTTGCAGCTGGAAACTGTGTCGTATTAAAACCTGCAGAGCAAACACCAGCATCGATTATGGTGCTTTTAGAATTAATAGAAGACCTACTACCTTCAGGTGTCATTAATGTTGTGAATGGATTTGGCTTAGAAGCAGGGAAACCGCTTGCATCAAATCCACGTATTGGTAAGATTGCCTTTACAGGTGAGACGACGACAGGTCGTTTAATTATGCAATATGCTTCTCAAAACCTTATTCCAGTAACATTAGAATTGGGTGGTAAGTCACCGAACATCTTCTTTGAAGATATTATGGATAAAGATGATGCCTTTTTAGATAAAGCTGTTGAGGGCTTCGTACTATTTGCTCTAAACCAAGGAGAAGTATGTACATGTCCTTCACGTGCACTGGTTCAGGAATCTATTTACGATAAATTTATGGAACGCGTATTACAACGAGTAGAAGCCATTAAAGTTGGTAACCCACTTGATCCAAACACAATGATGGGTGCACAGGCTTCTAGTGAGCAAATGGAAAAAATTCTTTCTTATTTAGATATTGGTAAGCAAGAAGGTGCAGAATGTCTAATTGGTGGAGACAAAAATAATGTAGGTGAAGGCTTTGAAAATGGCTACTACATTAAACCAACTGTTTTCAAAGGGCATAATAAAATGCGTATATTCCAAGAAGAAATTTTCGGACCAGTTGTTGCTGTCACAACGTTTAAAACGAAAGAGGAAGCATTGGAAATTGCAAATGATACATTATATGGCTTAGGTTCCGGTGTTTGGACGAGAGATATTAATACAGCATATCGCTTCGGTCGTGAAATCCAAGCTGGCCGTGTTTGGACAAACTGTTACCACGCTTATCCTGCACATGCTGCATTCGGTGGCTACAAAATGTCAGGTGTTGGTCGTGAAAATCATAAAATGATGTTAGCTCATTACCAACAAACGAAAAACTTATTAGTGAGCTACAGTGAAAACAAACTTGGTTTCTTCTAAATCGTAGGGAGGTGCATGAGCGTGGTTGAACGTGTATTAGCAACGGAAGAAGCGCTGGCACTAATCGATCTATTAAAAGAGAAACATGGGCCCGTTATGTTTCATCAATCGGGCGGATGCTGTGATGGCTCCTCGCCAATGTGTTATCCAGAAGGCGACTTGCTAATAGGTGATCAGGATGTGTGCCTTGGTGAGATTGGTGGTGCTTCCTTCTACATGCACAAAAATCAATATGATTACTGGAAGCATACACAAATCATATTGGATGTGGTGGATGGCAGAGGTGGCATGTTCTCACTTGAGGGCGTAGAAGGCAAACGATTTCTAACAAGGTCAAGAGCCTTCACATCAGAAGAGCTACAAGAGCTAGGGTTAATTTAACGAAGTATTGGTACAGCGGCAAAGTTTTTCTGCCGCTGTTTTTTATCTTGAGTCAGAAATGTTTATTGTATGGAAAGTGAAGCGTTAGGACACACGACTTTCTATTTTTTAGGAGAGATCAATAACTGTTTTGGTATTCAAGTGTCCTCTGGAAGCCTCGATATTAATTTTTATGAAAAAGAGTATGTAAAGCGATATTTTTCGATGAATTTCGTAGAAAAAGGAATAGATTTAATCGATCCTTTAAGGTCATGGAAAATAATAGTTTTCTTGTGGTTTTTGCTAACATCGGCAATACCTCCTTTTTAGGTTGTTAATATTTTCTATTAAATCAAATAAAGTAAGTAACATACATTAAATTATGTTTACTTTTTATGTTAATTGTTACAAAGAGGGTGAATCTTTCTTACATTATGTAACGTAAAACGAGTAAAGGAGTGTGCTAAATATGGATTATGTGATGATTGAAAATGAATTTGCAACTACGGTAGAGGATGTATCAAAAGCTGCAGGATGGACAGTGGACCGTAAAATTGTTTTAGCTATTGCTAGTACATTTGTAGCGTCAGGAAAAACTTTTGATGCAGCGAAGTATAAAAATGTTTTACAAGAAATGAAGAAGCAATCTTCATGGATGTCTCCTTTACGAACAACAGTTGGGTATAGTATTGCTGCCAATTTGATGGGGCAAGATGATGCTGAAAAGGCAGTAAAGAATATACTTACAAACGTGGGCATCTTAAAGGAAGAGAAATTCAGAAGCGGCAATTTTAGCTATATCGGGGCACAATTCTTGACAGAGGATGAAAACGATAAAAAGGCGCATGCACAGGCAGCTAGAGCCTTATTTGATGCTATTCGTAAACATCACCCATTTTTAACATCTTATGAGGACATTCCTTATGCAATATTATTAAGTAGTCCATCTGATGATGTTGAGCTGCGTGCGGAAACAATGAATCGATACTATAAAGAACTACGAACATATAATTTTAATGCTGGTAATGAGCTCCAATGGCTTTCACAGGTATTAACATTTTTATCACCACAATTTGATGGTCAGCTAGTACCAGATGTTGTAACACTTCGTGATACGCTCAAAAAGCAAAGTGTGAAAGTCAAGGCCATGCATTATCCTTTACTTGGCTTTTTAGCCATACTTAATCTAAATAAAGCGCAACTTCAAGGGATGATTGATTTATATCATGAATTAAAGGCCATGAAATTATTAAAATGGCATCATGAATTTGTGCTCTTTATGGCTGTACAAATTGCTATTTATGATATGGCCAAGGTGCAAAAATCTTTGTCCATGACCATTATGTCTTCGATAGAGTTATTAATTCAAGCACAGCAAGCAGCAATGATCGCAGCGGTTAGTGCAGCCGCCATTGCATCTAGTTCAAGTTCTTCGTGATAGAATAAAGAAGAACTTAATTATTTGGAGGTGCATTTGAAGGATGAAGGAAACAAAACTGTGGATTAATGGTCAGTGGCAAGGTGCAGAGGAAAGCTATGAGCTAGCTTCTCCATATAGCGGTGAGGTTATTGCTCATGTAGCAAAAGCATCTATTCAAGATGTAGAGAGAGCTATCGAAGGTGCACAGCAGGCATTCCAATCGTTAAAAAAAACAACAGCCTACGAACGTGCCGAAATATTATATAAAGTTGTTGATAGAATGCGACAACGAAAAGAAGAACTTGCAGAGATTTTAGCCTTAGAGGCAGGAAAGCCTTTAGTCGCAGGATTAGCGGAAATTGATCGTACAATCGCAACCTATCAATTTGCAGCAGAGGGAGCTAAACAGTCAAAAGGTGAGACTGTTCCAATGGATGCAGCCCCTGGAGCAGGGGATCGAATAGGCTGGACAAAAAGGGAACCCTTAGGTGTGATATCGGCCATTACGCCATTTAATTTTCCATTCAATTTAGTGGCACACAAGTTAGGTCCAGCATTTGCAGTAGGTAATACGGTTGTATTAAAGCCAGCAACACAAACACCACTAAGTGCTATCGTTATGGCTGAAATTTTCCGTGAGGCAGGATTACCAGATGGAGCATTGCAGATTGTGACAGGAAGTGGAGGCGAGCTTAGTGACACACTGGTCACACATCCATACGTCAAAAAAGTAACGTTTACAGGTAGTGGTAAAGTTGGTTTGAGAATCAAAGAAAAAGTCGGTTTACGTAAAGTAACTTTAGAGCTAGGTTCTAATGCAGCAGTAATTGTCGAACCCTCTACGCCAATAAATAAAATTATCAGTCGTTGTGTAAGCGGTGCTTTTAACTTTGCTGGACAAGTATGCATTTCGTTACAACGTATTTATGTGCATTCTTCCATTATTGATGAATTTACTAAAGCATTTGTTGCAGAAACTGAAAAGCTTATAGTTGGAGATCCATTAAATAAAACTACAGATGTCAGTGCCATGATTCATTCAAACGAAGTGGAACGCATCAGAGAGTGGATTGAGGAGGCACAACAACAGGGTGCCGTGATTGCAACTGGGGGCGTATTTACAGAACGTACTTTAACACCAACAGTAATGACTAATGTGACAGCTGATATGAAAATTGTCTGCCAGGAAACATTCGCACCAATCGTCTCAATTGTTTCATATGAAACATTAGACGACGCAATTCGACTAGTAAACGAGTCGGACCTTGGCCTAAATGCAGGTATTTACACGAATATATTGTCAGATGCTTTATATGCAGCAGATGAATTACAAGCTGGTGCTGTCATTATTAATGATATTCCGACATTCCGGGTAGATAACATGCCATATGGTGGTGTAAAGATGAGTGGTTATGGACGTGAAGGAATTAAGTGGGCAATAGAGGAAATGACTGACATGAAATTTATTTCGATGAAAAAATCGTTCTAAATTTGCATCAGCTCTTTTTCTGCGATACGATGACGAAAGAAAATCATGAGAAGGGAAGTTGCAAGAATTATGCCAAACAACGCTGTACCAATGAGCCAATCGCGTACGGTTCAATCGCGTCTCGTATTACCCCCAGACACAAATAATCACAATTCTATTTTCGGTGGAAGAGTGTTAGCTTATATTGATGAAATTGCTGCTATTACAGCAATGAAACACGCAAAAGGTCTTGTAGTGACAGCTTCTATTGACTCGGTTGATTTTTTATCCGCTGCACATGTAGGAGATATTCTTGAAATTGAGAGTATTGTTTCGTCTACAGGACGTTCTTCAATGGAGGTTTATGTTCGCGTTGTTTCTCGCAATATTGAGACTGGCGAGGAAAAATTAACGACAGAATCATTTGTCACGATGGTTGCAGTAAATGAGGAAGGGAAACCAGTACCAGTTCCTTCGATTTACCCTGAAACAGATGAAGAAAAGCGTTTATTTGAAACCGGGCCAGCAAGACGAGAGCACCGTAAACAAAAACGTGCATTGCCGCATTAAGGAAAAAGGGAACTCTAAATGAGTTCCCTTTTTTTACATATTTAGCTCATTGACAACATTAATGAGTGAGTCAGAAGAAGAGGAGACTAGCGTAGCCCCTTGCGATAATTCCGTAATTAAATTAGAAATGGCTGAAATATCTCTTGATGTATTTACATATTGTTGTTGAATGCCAGAAACTGCATCAGCAATATCATTAAATGACTTGGATAAACTTTCTTGTGTATTGACACTATGCTGAATTTTTTGATCGACATTCACAACTGAATTAGCCATTGTCGTAATATTACTTTCCGTTTCCTTAATGAGGTGAGAAACATTTTGTACGGCGTTTTTAGTTTCTTCAGCAAGTTTACGCACTTCCTCAGCTACTACCGCGAAACCTTTCCCATGTTCTCCAGCTCGAGCAGCCTCAATAGAAGCATTTAATGCTAATAGATTTGTTTGATCAGCAATGCCTGTAACAAGCCCAACGATTTCGGAAATTTTTTGAGAAGAGGTACGTAATTGATTCATCGTTACTTCAAGACCGTTGACACTTTGCAAAATAACTTGGATTAAATCATTTTGTTCTTTCAACTGCTGTTGGCCCCGTCTTGATTTTTCTTGTGTATCTGCTACGAAGCTCAATCCTTGCTTGGTCGCTACAGCAATATCATCTGTTTGCGAGGAAATCACTAATAATGATGCGGCCGTTTCTTCACTAATGGCATTAAGCTCCTCTGCAGTACTTTGAATCGTCGTTACAAGGGAATTTTTTGTTGCATCCGCTGCAGAGCGAATACGTTCTTCCTCTTTTTCATATGCCTCAATCACAAGTTGTTGCTCAAAGTTAATGATTTTACAAAAAGCATTTATAGCACGAATAGCATCTGTTTTGGAGATATCTACTTCGTTCACAAAGTTTGCGAAAGTAGTAGTGAGTGACTGAAATGAGGCAATATACCATTTTGACTGCAAGCCAATTCGAACGTGGGCCTCAGCAATGGCTTTTCGTTCAGCAATGTAGGCATCATTAATACGACTTTCAAAAATGTCACTTAAATGTTTATGTAACGTAATCTTCAAACGATCAATATGTGATGTTCTATTAATAATATCAAGTAAATCTTGGCTCAAACTAATGGCTACATAAAATTTCTCCACCATTTCAGGAATTAAGTCTTTAGCTAAAGGCTGTAGTTGCTTAATGATGGCTAAATCTTCAAGTGTTAAATTTAAAAGTTGTAATTGTTTTTGAAGATTGGGGTGGTTCAATACATCTAATTGTACACCGCTCTTAAAATTTTCAGGTGTTAATGTAATTGAGTAGCTAGAACTACTGTTTTTTGAAAACCAACTCATTATTATTTGCTCCATTCTTAATATCCATAATAAATTGTAAGTAAATAAGCACTTTTAGAATTTGTTAGGTTTGTAAACTTAATAAATAAATGGGATTAAATCTATTTTACTATTATTTGCTGAATATTTGGTTAAAAAATTGGTTATTTCTTTATTTTTTTACTTTATTGTTAGTCCAAATGGTGAAGCGATGTAGATTTGAATTTAAAATAGGAAACCTGTAAAATACGAACTGTTTAGTAATAGAAAAATTGTACGTAAAAAGAATAGGAGGAGGGATGGTATGGAGAAAAAACGTTTTAAATTTGTTATTCCAGTCATGGTGATTGTCGCCATTGGTTCCGTTTATATGCTACGAAACTATCATGCTGAGGTACCAGATGTTGATCAATTATTAATTACAATATGCGCATCTTTAGGATCAGGGGTACTAGCCTACTTTTTATTTCCACAGCAGGGCGATAATAAAATTGATGACAGAGGACCGTATTAATAGATTGAAAAAACTGCTCGTTTGCGCAACAAAACGAGCAGTCTTTTTTATGGTTTAAAGAGTTTAAACCAGCCCTTATGTTTAAAGATGGCCAACATAAAGATAACGATAATAATCATAATCCCAAGTACAATAAAATAGCTATATTGTCCATGAAGCTCCGGCATATTATCGAAATTCATCCCATACACACCAGCAATGAAGGTAAGTGGGATAAAGATTGTTGAGACAATTGTTAAAGTCATCATAATACCATTCATGCGACTAGAACTCATAGCCATATAACTATCCCGCATATCCGCTGTAAGCTCTCGATTGGATTCAACCATCTCTGTTAGCTTAAGTAGATGGTCATAGATATCTCCAAAATAAGCTCTTTCCGATTTCTTTAGTGAGAAACGGTAAGAATTAAGAACGCGATATAAAAGATCACGCATTGGTAAAATAGTACGTCTTAAGTCAAGCAAGTCACTACGGAACTCGAAGACAATCTTCATGGCATTTACGTTGCTTTGGTATGTAAGTTCACCTTCTAATGCATTTAGATGATCTTCAATTTTGTAAACGAGTGGAAAATAACTATCAACAATTTTATCAATGGTTTGATACGTTAAGTATACGGTACCGCGCTCCCAATTCTTCGGTTGGTTTTCTAGCATCTTCTGCACCTTATCTATTTCAGGGACAGGACTTTTATGGAAGGTTACGATAAATTTATTGGAGGCAAATATATTAACCTCCTCCGCAGCTAACGTCTCTTCGTTTACTCGATGAATGACAAAAAAATGAAAATCATCATAAAAGTCGAGCTTCGGACGCTGTAATCTCATTAAGCAATCCTCAATAGCAAGAGGGTGAAAGTGAAAAAATGTATCCAACAATGATTCTTCCTCGGCTGTAGGACAATTAAAATCAACCCAATACCATTCAAATTCTTGCTGATGTATCTCTTCTAATGGAAAATCCTTTAACAGTTGTTGTTGTTTTGTAATGCCAATGGTGCTTATCACGGTTTTCACCTCAAATTATTTACTACAAAATATAGTTAGTGCTCCTCTTTAAAGCATACCCAACCACCAAACAAAGTAGTGGCAAAAAATCTAGAAGGTTTTGTAAAGCCTGCACTTTGTAAAAGTGTTAAAATACCCTCTTCACTCATAAAAGAAAGAGAGCGAATGGATTTCTCCATCTCTGCTACATCAGACACAGAAAGTCTAGTATGTTGTAGCCAATAGGAACGCCATAAATCAAATTGTAGCTCTGTTTCTAAAGAGCCTTGCTGACCATACTTTGCAACAAGGACAAATGGTGCTCCAGGTTTTAAATATTTTGCTATTTCTTTTAATGTCACCAGCTTTTCTTCATCATCCCGAATAAAATGCAAGACGAGAATACAGCTTGCTGCATCATACTGTGTGGAGGGCAGCGGAGCATCGAGTATTGTAGCCTGATGGAATGACATATTATTAGGTAGAGCGAGCAAACGCTCTTTAGCTATGTTAAGCATGGATTCTGATGGATCAATGCCCGTGAATGACCAGTGTGGTCTTCCTTCTGCAAGCTGTAAAATTTCATTGCCACTCCCTGCACCCACAACTAACATGTTAGCATTTTCTGGAAGTTTTGAATGATAAAAGGTTTGTATTAAACGCAGCATGGCATCATAACTGGGCAACGTACGGCGAATTCCCTTTTCATATTCATTTGCTAATGTGTTGTTAAATTCCATCTCTCATCACAGCCTCTCAAAAAATTTTTAAAAAATCCTTTTTAATGTGAAACTATTGCGGGTATAGTTCCGTAAATAGTAGTACATAAAACATAGATAATGTTCAAAGAAAGGGTTGATATATATGGAGACTAAATGGTCTAAAGTAATCATACACGCAAGTGCATTTTTTGCGCCATGGTTAGTGCCCATTATTTTCTTTTTAATTAGTTCGGATGAGGAAGTTAAGGCAATTTCTATTCAAGCATTGCTATTCCAAATTGTCATGGGCGTTTTAATTGCTATCTCTGTTGTTTTAAGCTTCGTCCTTATTGGCTTACCATTTTTAATCATTTTCGGCATTATGCTATTTGTTGTACCGATTATCGGTATCGTAAAAGCATTGTCTGATGAGCCTTGGCGTTATCCAATTGTTGGTCGTTGGGTATAATTTTCATAGACGCAAGTATATGCTAGTTGCATATGCTTGCGTTTTTTCTATGACTAATAAGGGTACATTAGGTATATGAGGAAATTATAAAACCGTACACAAATGATCGAAAAGGTGTTATTTTCGGCGCTTAAAAAGGTATTTTCAAGACTTTCCACTTTTCTATGGGCGAAATCATTGCAATTTTTTTCAAGCGTTTTGTATAATATACTCAAAGAAAGTCAAAGATAGTCAAAGTCAGTGAAGCAAGCGAGGTGTATTCCTAAAATGCGTAATATATCAGACATCATAGAAGGTTACTTAAAGCAAGTACTTGAATTAGGTGGAGAAGGGCATATTGAAATTAAACGTAGTGAAATCGCTGATAAATTTCAATGTGTACCATCACAAATAAATTATGTCATTAATACAAGATTTACTGCCGAGCGGGGTTACCTTGTTGAGAGCAAACGTGGTGGTGGTGGATACATTCGAATTTTACGTGTCCGCGCGAATTCACAGATTGATTTAATCGACGATGTTCTCAGGCAAATTGAAGGTGGGGCATCACAAACGATGGCAGAAGATTTGGTTTATCGACTGATTGATGAGCAGGTAATTTCAAAGCGAGAAGCGAAATTAATGTTAGCAGCAATTGATCGCTCCACGATCGACTTGCATCTCCCATTAAGAGATGTCATTCGATCAAAAATATTGCGAGCAATGCTGACAACAATTAAATATGAACAGCAAAAATAGTGAGGTGATGGAAATGATATGCGAACATTGTAAACAACGTAATGCAACAGTTACAGTAACACAAGTTCAAAGTGGGCAAAAGGTGGAGCACCATTATTGTGACGTCTGCGCCTCACAATTCCATCCATTTCATGCAGAGTTTAAACAAGAGCCAGTATCTATTCAACAGTTATTGTCTAACTGGTTTGGCTCTCCTACATGGCAAAAGGTGGGGGAAAAACAACAGGTACAACCACAACAGCAAACATGCCCACAATGTGGATTTTCGTATAAGCAATTTTTAAAAGAGGGAAAATTCGGGTGCCCAAGCTGTTATGACACATTTAGTGAACATTTGCCGAAGCTTTTTAATCGCATTCAGGCAGGTCCACAACACATTGGTAAAATGCCTGGTGCTCGCAGCAATGTGTATGTTATTAAAAAGCAAATAGAGGATATCCGCAAGCGTATGAAGTCCGCCGTAGAGGAAGAACAATTTGAAGAAGCGGCGAAGCTACGTGATGAAGTTAAAGAGCTAGAAAAACATCTACAATTTGAAGGTGGTGATGTGTCATGATGATTGAATCATTTTTAGAGCGTGCGACGCCAACCTGGATGCATATCAAAGATGATTACTCAGATATTGTCATTAGCACACGGATACGCCTTGCTCGAAATTTAGATGGGTATCGTTTTCCATTAGCCTTTTCAGAGAATGAGGCATTGCAGGTGGAACAGGCCGTTACACATGCTGTAAGCGATAGCCCAACGCTTCAAAATGATTATGCTTATTTTGCTATAAAGGATTTAACGCCTTTACAGCGTCAAATTCTTGTAGAAAAGCATTTGATTAGTCCGCAGCTGGCTAAAAAAGAGCAAGTGGGCTCTATACTACTTTCTGAAGATGAATCCGTTAGCATTATGGTGAATGAAGAGGATCATTTACGCATTCAATGTATGACAGCAAGTTTTCAACTTCAAAGTGCCTATGAACAAGCAAATAAGATTGATCGTATCCTAGAGAAAGTATTACCGTATGCTTTTCGAGATACTTTTGGTTATTTAACAAGTTGTCCAACGAATATTGGTACGGGTCTACGAGCGTCCGTCATGATGCATTTACCCGCTCTAACACTAACGGGGCAAATGAATCAAATTATAAATGCCATGACACGCTTAGGAATGACTGTAAGAGGTATATATGGTGAAGGAAGCGAAAATTTAGGGAATGTTTATCAAGTGTCTAACCAAATTACACTTGGAAAGACAGAGGAAGATATTTTAGCAGACATACAAAGTGTCGCTGAAAAGATTATTCAAAAAGAACGACATGCAAGAGGTAAATTAATGGAAAAGGCGGAGCTTGCTCTAGAAGATAGAGTATATCGAGCTTTAGGCACCCTTACACATGCGAGAATTTTGACAAGTGAGGAAGCCGCGACTTGCCTATCTAATGTTCGTCTAGGAGTAGATTTACAGATGATTGATGGTATACAAGAAACAACCTTAAATGAATGTGTTGTTTGTATGCAACCAGGTTTTTTACAGCACTATGCAGGTGAGGTACTGCCACCTGCTGAACGAGATCGTGTACGAGCGGAAATGCTTCGCGAGACATTATCTCAAGAATATGCGAATAAGCCTATAAATGGGGAAAAAGGAGAGGATTTATATGATGTTTAATCGTTTTACACAACGCGCGCAAAAAGTATTACAGCTTGCTCAGGAAGAGGCTATTCGTTGGAAGCACGAATCTATCGGTACAGAGCATATACTATTAGGGCTTATACGTGAAGGCGGCGGTATTGCTGCGAAAGCGTTAGAAGCCATTGATATTAGTCCTCAAATGATTGAAGCTGGAATTGAAGAATTAGTTGGTAAGGGCAAAGAAGATGTCGGTCCAATCGTTCACTATACGCCAAGAGCTAAGAAAGTAATTGAACTATCTGTTGATGAGTCACGTAAATTAGGTCACTCCTATATCGGCACAGAGCATTTATTATTGGCGCTTATACGTGAAGGCGAGGGTGTGGCAGCTCGCGTTTTAAACAATGCGGGAGTCGGCTTAAATAAAGCTCGTCAGCAAGTATTATTGCTATTAGGTAATAATGATAATGCACAATCTGGTCAACAAGCAGCTCAAGCTGCCAATACGCCAACATTAGATAGCCTAGCACGTGATTTAACACAAATTGCACGTGAAGGTACATTAGATCCTGTTATTGGTCGAAGCAAGGAAATTACACGTGTGATTGAAGTTTTATCGCGTCGTACGAAAAATAACCCTGTATTGATTGGTGAGCCAGGTGTTGGTAAAACAGCGATTGCTGAAGGATTAGCACAGCAAATTATCAATAATGAAGTACCAGAAATCCTTCGTGACAAACGTGTGATGACACTAGATATGGGTACAGTTGTTGCAGGTACAAAATATCGTGGTGAATTTGAAGACCGTTTGAAAAAAGTGATGGATGAAATTCGCCAAGCAGGTAACATCATTTTATTTATCGACGAATTGCATACATTAATTGGTGCAGGTGGTGCTGAAGGTGCGATTGATGCATCGAATATATTAAAACCATCTTTAGCACGTGGTGAGCTTCAATGTATTGGTGCCACAACACTTGATGAGTACCGCAAGTATATTGAAAAGGATGCAGCTTTAGAGCGTCGTTTCCAACCAATCCAAGTGGATGAGCCGACAGTGGAAGAAGCTATTCTAATCATTCAAGGCTTACGAGATCGTTATGAAGCACATCACCGTGTAAAAATAACAGATGAAGCGATTGAAGCAGCGGCAAAAATGAGTGATAGATATATTTCAGACCGCTTCTTACCCGATAAAGCGATTGACTTAATCGATGAAGCAGGTTCTAAAGTACGCTTACGTTCATTCGCAGTGCCACCGAACTTAAAGGCACTTGAGGATAAGCTTGAAAATGTTCGTTCTGAAAAAAATGCAGCCGTATCAGGTCAAGAATTTGAAAAGGCAGCAGCACTAAGAGATACTGAGCAAAAGCTGAAGGATGAAATTGAAGCTACACGAAAAAATTGGAAAGAAGAGCAAGGTAAAGCCGAATCTAAAGTGACTGTGGATGATGTAGCAGCAGTTGTATCAATGTGGACAGGAATCCCAGTAGCTAAAATTGCTTCTGAAGAATCTTCGAAGTTATTACAGCTTGAAGAAGAGTTACACAAACGTGTAGTAGGGCAAAGTGAAGCGGTAGAAGCCATTTCTCGTGCAATACGTCGTGCAAGAGCAGGCTTAAAAGATCCAAAACGACCAATTGGTTCATTTATCTTCTTAGGACCTACAGGTGTTGGTAAAACAGAGCTTGCAAGAGCACTTGCTGAAGTAATGTTTGGCGATGAGGATGCGATGATTCGTGTTGATATGTCCGAGTATATGGAAAAACATTCGACTTCTCGCTTAGTAGGTTCACCTCCAGGCTATGTAGGCTTCGATGATGGTGGCCAACTGACAGAGAAAGTTCGCCGTAAGCCATATTCAGTCGTTTTATTAGATGAAATTGAAAAGGCACACCCTGATGTATTCAATATTCTATTGCAAGTGCTTGAAGATGGTCGTTTAACAGACTCTAAGGGACGTGTAGTAGACTTCCGTAATACAGTGGTCATTATGACTTCAAACGTTGGTGCGGATGCATTAAAATACCAAAAGAGCCTTGGTTTCAATGTAGGCGGTGCAGAGTCTAAGCATAAAGACATGAAGGGTACGATGTTAGAAGAATTGAAAAAGGCATTCCGTCCAGAATTCTTAAACCGTATCGATGAAATGATTGTCTTCCACGCATTAGATAAAGAGCATTTAAAAGAAATCATTGCAATGATGGGCAATGCATTAACAAAACGCTTGAAAGAACAAGATATTTCGTTAGAGTTAACAGATGCAGCACTTGAAAAAATTGCTGAAGAAGGTTATGACCCTCAATATGGTGCTCGTCCACTACGTCGTGCATTACAAAAGCAAGTAGAGGATCGACTATCAGAAGAATTACTAAAAGGTAATGTAGAGAAGGGTAATCAGGTTATCATTGATTATGTAAACAATGAATTCATTGTAAAGAAAAAAGAGGGAGTATCCATCTCTAAATAATTTCATGGAAAGACAGTGAGGCTTTAAGTGCCAAGCTGTCTTTTTTTCTGTACAATTAAGGATAAGAACAAATATTCGAGGTGAAAGCAATTTGGCAAAGAAAAAAACGAAATTTGTATGTTCAGGCTGTGGCTATGAATCAGCAAAATGGATGGGAAGATGTCCTGGATGTGGTGAGTGGAATAAAATGGTCGAAGAAGTGGAGATGGTTGCTAAAGGTCCACGTGGAGCATTTCAACATTCTGCTACAGTTACCCAAAAGGCAATTCCGATTATCCAGGTTGAAGCTACTGAGGAATCCCGTGTAGCGACGGAAATGGGCGAACTCAATCGCGTATTGGGTGGTGGTATTGTGCCTGGTTCTCTAGTATTAATTGGGGGCGATCCTGGGATAGGAAAATCAACATTACTATTACAAGTTTCCGCATTACTTTCGAATAAAGGGCATCGCGTACTTTATATTTCTGGAGAGGAATCCATTCGTCAAACTAAATTACGAGCAGAGCGTTTAGGGGTGATTTCTCAAGAGCTTTACATATACTCCGAAACGAACCTAGAGTTTTTAAACCAAACCATTGATGAAGTCAAACCTAAGTTTGTCATTGTCGATTCCATTCAAACGGTCTTTCATCCAGAAGTAACAAGCGCACCAGGTAGTGTATCACAGGTTCGTGAATGTACAGCAGAGCTTATGCGAATCGCTAAAACAAAAGGCATTGCTATTTTTCTAGTAGGGCATGTAACAAAAGAGGGGCAAATTGCTGGGCCTCGTATTTTAGAGCATATGGTTGATACTGTACTGTATTTTGAAGGGGAAAGACATCATAATCATCGTATTTTACGGAGCCAAAAAAACCGCTTTGGCTCTACAAATGAAATTGCCATATTTGAGATGCTTCAAGGAGGTTTAAAGGAAGTTCTAAACCCTTCAGAGTTATTTTTACAGGAGCGTTCACAGGGTGCAGCGGGTTCAACTATTGTTGCATCAATGGAGGGGACAAGACCAATTCTTGTGGAAATTCAATCCTTAGTTACACCTACAAGCTTTAACTATCCTAAACGTATGGCAACGGGTGTCGATCAAAACAGAGTACAATTGCTAATGGCTGTACTGGAAAAGCGTATGGGCCTCATGCTACAAGCTCAGGACGCATATATTAAAGTTGCTGGTGGTGTCAAATTGGATGAGCCAGCAATAGATTTAGCGGTGTTGACGAGCATTGTATCTAGTTTTAAGGATCAGGCAGTGCGTGCAACCGATTGTTTTATTGGTGAGGTAGGGCTGACAGGTGAAGTCCGCCGAGTGTCACGTATAGAGCAGCGAGTCATTGAAGCAGCGAAGCTTGGATTTAAAAGAGCTTTCATTCCAGCTTCGAATATTGGGGGCTGGGAATTTCCACAGGGAATTGAAATTGTTGGCGTAGAGACGATAAAAGATGCATTAAATGCTTGTTTTAGAGAGTTGTAAAAGAAAGTGTGCATGTTGGATATCATTCTGACATGCATTTTCCTTCATTTTTGAAGATCATATCGGAAACTCAAATAAAGGAATAATCGTCCTAAATAATAGCTGATGAAGGGATAAAGGATTGTCATTTTATACGTACTAAAATAGAAGTTTGTAAAATTATGTCTAACTGACCTATTCTTGTTTCACAACATCAAAAATAATGAGATTTTGACTGAGCTCATGAAAGATTTTCTACCGTAAACTATGTATAATCTTAACTAACAATTAGGAGGTGACAGCTTGTGAAAAAATTTGTTCAAATTGCGTTTTTACTGATTGGAGGAGCATTGGGCCTTGTTTTCTTACCGCCATTATACGAATTGCTTCATTTATCATCTAATCCTTGGCTAGATAATCCTTATGTATCAGTAGCTCTAGGCGCACTTTTACTGTTTACACTATCTTTTGCATTTTCCGATTACTTTGTAAGGCTCATTAGCTGGATGGAAGAAGTGCTGTTTAAGGTTCCTATCGGAGATTTATTATTTGGTACGTTTGGTTTAATAATTGGGTTGATTGTCGCTTACTTTTTAGGCTTTGCCATTGATAGTGTACCATTCCCTGTTATTACGGAAGTACTTCCAATTATCCTGTCATTTGTATTAGGGTATTTAGGGTTCCGTCTAGGTTTTAGAAAAAGAGATGAGCTCATACAGCTTTTTACATTACGTAGTACCAATACGAAGAAAAAAGCTGCTGAAGGTGCTGAACTTCAAGAAGTTCGTGGGAGCTACAAATTGCTAGATACAAGTGTTATTATCGACGGTCGTATTGCTGATATTTCTGAAACAGGTTTCATCGAAGGCGTTCTAGTTGTACCCCAATTTGTGCTCACTGAGCTTCAGCATATAGCTGATTCTTCCGATACATTAAAGCGCACAAGAGGTCGGCGTGGTTTAGATATTTTAAAAAAATTACAAGATGAGCGTAAGACAAAAGTTGAAATTACGGACGAGGATTTTGAAGATGTACAAGAGGTAGATTTAAAGCTTGTACGTCTTGCGAAAAAAATGGGTAACGACACACAAATTGTTACGAATGATTTTAACCTGAATAAAGTCTGTGAGCTCCATCATGTAAAAGTATTAAATATTAATGATTTAGCGAATGCAGTGAAGCCTGTGGTCATACCAGGTGAAGATATGCAGGTTGTGGTTATAAAGGATGGCAAAGAGCATAATCAGGGAGTTGCCTATTTAGATGATGGAACGATGATTGTTGTTGAAGGTGGTCGTAGTTATATCGGACAGGCAATTACAGTTACAGTTACTAGTGTGCTGCAAACATCAGCAGGTCGTATGATATTTGCTAAGCCGAAGGACGATTAGGATGTGGGAAAATGCAATATGAAGTAGTTCTACCTGCAGCAGGAAGTGGGAAGCGTATGGGTGCAGGGCAAAATAAATTATTTTTAAAACTTTTGGAGAAACCTATTCTGATACACACGCTAGAAGTGTTTCAACAAGATCCCTCCTGCACAGGTATTTGGCTTGCCGTTAAACCAGAAGAACGTGCATATATTCAAAAGCTGCTAGAGCAGTTTGAGATTACGAAAGTGAAGGGTTTACCTGATGGGGGGGCTGAGCGTCAGCATTCAGTTCATTCATGCATGAAAGAGATGCAACAGGTAGATATTGTGCTTGTCCATGATGCAGCACGTCCGTTTATTACGCATGATATCATTGCAAAGCTTGTACAGAACGCGCATGATCACGGTGCAGCCATTGCAGGGGTTCGTGCGAAAGACACGATGAAAAAAGTATCAACGAATGGCATTATTGAGGAAACGGTTGATCGCGAAAGCCTATGGATGGTACAAACACCACAAGCATTCCGCTTTGAGTTAATTATGGAAGCGGAGGACGTAGCTGAAAAAGTAGGTTTTCTTGGGACAGATGAGGCGATGCTAATGGAGCGTCTTGGACACCAAGTACACATCGTAGAAAGTAGTTATGAAAATGTAAAAATGACGACACAAGAAGATCTAGTATTTGGTGAGGCAATCTTGCGTAAGCGTGAATCGTTCAATCTTTAAGAAATATTATTTATATAGGCTATTCATTCGAAAGTGTTGAGGATGAATAGTCTTTTTATATGTTGTGATTCGTAAAATTACATCTTTGTTTCGAAATATGTCAATTCATATAAGTACGATAATGATATACGGATAGTCGAATGAGAAACGGAGGCGTGGGAAGTGGACGAAAGTTGGTAGTGGCTTAAATAAATTGGGTTTTATCCATGTGATCGTCTTACGTGTAATGAAATAGTGGATATATGTTTAATAAGGTAATAGAATAGATGAAAAAGATGTGAGGGGTGTTTATTGTGTCATTAAATGAATGGTTAAATCAAAAGGTTCCCGAAATTACAGGTTCATTAACAAGTATAAATAAACAGTACATCGACGTTGACAACTCAATAGGCTTTGATGGACGGGATCGGGTTATAAAAATAATAGATAATTTCCATGAGGTGCTGTTTCCTGGCATTTATACGAAAAGACCTATTGATGAAACAAGAGTGAACGTAGTTTGCAGTAATAAGCTGCGAGAAACAGCAATAGATTTACGGGATATTATCGAAAAAGTATTGTTTTATAATATGGAGGACAGTGATCCTGCCAATTGCGAGAAGTATTGCCGTGAACAAGCAGACAAAATTGTTATGAATTTGATTAATCGGTTTCCTGCCATTCGTCAAGTGTTACAAACAGATATTCAAGCGGCATATAATGGTGACCCAGCAGCTCTATCCACAGAGGAAATTTTGCTAAGCTATCCATCTATTGTGGCTGTTTATATTCACCGAATCGCACATGAGCTATATGAGATGGGCGTACAAATTGTACCTCGTATTATGTCAGAATACGCACATCGATTAACGGGTATCGATATTCATCCGGGGGCTACCATAGGAGAATCATTCTTTATTGACCACGGAACAGGGGTCGTCATCGGTGAAACTTGTACTATTGGAAAGAATGTGAAAATTTATCAAGGTGTAACATTAGGTGCACTAAGCTTCCCGTTAGATGAAAACGGTAATCCGATTAAGGGCATTAAGCGTCATCCGAATATTGCTGACAATGTTGTCATTTATGCTGGTGCTACGATTTTAGGGGGCGAGACGACGATTGGGCACGATTCCGTCTTAGGGAGTAATATTTGGCTAACACATTCTGTTCCCCCTTATTCACGTGTTTACAATTCACAGCCATCACCGAATATTAGCAACAGTCAAATGAAAAATATAGAGTATCATATTTAAAAAATGTTGGGCAGTCTAGGGAGTATAACTTTCTAAACTGCCCATTACTGCTAGAGAAGGATAATTATTAAAGCGCTTTTCAAACACCCTTTGGCAAACTTTGATATGATAATGATAAATATTAATTAAAGGAAGATGAATATGTTTCGAATTGGACAAGGTTTTGACGTACATGCATTTGAAGAAGGGCGTCCATTAATTATTGGTGGCATTACAATTCCGCATGAAAAAGGATTAGTAGGACATTCTGATGCGGATGTTCTTTTACACACTGTCACAGATGCAGCTCTAGGAGCAATTGGAGAAGGGGATATTGGCCGTCATTTTCCAGATACAGACCCTGCATTTAAGGACGCAGATTCAGCAAAATTATTAGAGTACATTTGGAAAATTGTTGAGGATAAGGGTTATGCTCTAGGTAATGTGGATTGTACCATTATGGCACAACGTCCTAAAATGGCACCCTATATTGGACAGATGCAACAGCGCATTGCTGAATTATTACACGCAGAGCCTTCACAAGTAAATGTTAAGGCAACAACAACCGAACGATTAGGCTTTACAGGTCGCGAGGAAGGTATAGCGGCAATGGCCACGATTCTTTTGATTAAGAAATAAATGTGGATGAACTCCGCTTTTATTTCCTGTAACAGAGTGGTAAAATGAACAAAGTCAATTTTTTGATCGAAAATTTAGGAGGCTTTTAATTATGACGAAAGAAGTTCGCGTTCGTTACGCGCCATCTCCAACAGGTTTTTTACATATCGGTGGAGCGCGTACAGCATTATTCAATTATTTATATGCAAAACATCATAACGGTAAATTCATTGTACGTATTGAAGATACGGATATTGAACGTAATGTAGAGGGCGGAGAAGCATCTCAGCTAGATAACCTAAAATGGTTAGGTATTGAATATGATGAGTCCATTGATATTGGTGGACCTTATGCGCCTTATCGTCAAATGGAACGTCTTGATATTTATAAAGAGCACGCTGAAAAACTATTAGAGCAAGGTGTAGCCTACAAGTGTTTCTGTTCCTCTGAAAAACTTGAAGCATCTCGTGAAGAACAAAAAGCAAGAGGTGTAGCAGCTCCAACTTATGATGGTACATGCCGCCACCTATCAGCAGATGAAGTCGCAGCGAAAGAAGCGGCGGGTGAGCCATATACAATCCGTATGCGCATTCCAGAAAATGTAACATATGAATTTGAGGACTTAGTTCGTGGACAAGTTACATTTGAGTCTAAAGATATTGGTGATTGGGTACTTGTAAAAGCAAATGGTATTCCAACATACAACTATGCAGTTGTTTTAGACGATCACTTTATGGAAATCTCTCACGTTTTCCGTGGTGAAGAGCATTTATCGAATACACCAAAGCAAATGATGATCTTTGATGCATTTGGTTGGGAATATCCACGCTTTGGTCATATGACATTAATTATTAACGAAAACCGTAAAAAGCTATCTAAGCGTGATGAATCGATTATTCAATTTGTTACGCAATATAAGGATTTAGGCTATCTTCCTGAAGCAATGTTCAACTTCTTTGCATTACTTGGTTGGTCTCCAGAAGGGGAAGAAGAGATTTTCTCAAAAGAAGAATTTATTAAAATCTTTGATGAAAAACGTCTTTCTAATTCACCGTCTATGTTCGATAAGCAAAAACTAACATGGATGAATAATCAATATATTAAAAAACTATCTTTAGAAGAAGTGGTCGCACTATCTTTACCTCACTTACAAAAAGCAGGCTTATTACCTGAAGAACTTACTGCAGAGCAACATGCATGGGCGACGGATTTAATTGCACTTTATCATGACCAAATGAGCTTTGGTGCAGAGATTGTCGAATTATCTAGCCTATTCTTTAACGAGCATATTGAATATGATGAAGAAGCAAAAGAGGTTTTAGCAGGAGAGCAAGTACCTGAAGTAATGGCAGCGTTTAAAGCGCAATTGGAGGAACTAGAAGAGTTTACACCGGATGCGGTAAAAGCTGCGATTAAAGCTGTACAAAAGACAACTGGCCATAAAGGTAAAAATCTGTTTATGCCAATCCGTGTTGTGACAACAGGTGAAACACATGGACCAGAGTTGCCAAACGCCATTTGTTTAATTGGTAAAGAGAAAGCAATTGACCGTGTAGAAAAATTTGCGCAATAAAGAGAAATTTATTGACAATTTATTCTTTCGTTGTAAAATGTATTTACATTGAAAAAGCGTTGATAAGGAGAAGTAAGTAGCGCATGCTCTTAAGAGAGGACCATCATCGGCTGAAAGTGGTCTGAGCCTAGGCAAAACTGAAATGCACCTTTGAGCATAAGGCTGAACGATAGTAGGCTTTATCGAGTCGTCCCCGTTAAAGGATGTCCAAAGTGGAAGGATTTTTCCTTCAATCAGAGTGGAACCACGCAAATCAAGCGTCTCTGTCATTCCTTTTAGGAGTGATAGGGGCGCTTTTTTATTCATCAGAAAAGGAGAGTGAAATACAATGGGTATTCAAATTTTTAACTCATTAACAAGACAAAAAGAAACCTTCGTCCCGCTAGAAGAAGGTAAGGTGAAAATGTATGTCTGCGGTCCAACTGTTTATAACTATATCCATATTGGGAACTCACGTCCTGTAATTGTTTATGATACAGTACGTCGTTATTTTCAATATAAAGGCTATGATGTAAAGTTTGTGTCCAATTTTACGGATGTAGACGATAAAATTATTAAAGCAGCAAATGAGTTAGGTGAAGAAGTGCATGAATTAACAGAGCGCTTTATTGCAGCCTATTTTGAGGATGTTATGGCACTAGGATGCAAAAAAGCAGATGTTCATCCACGTGTGACAGAGCATATGGACGATATCATTCAATTTATTCAAGTGTTAATCGATAAGGGCTACGCTTATGAGTCTGCTGGAGATGTGTATTATCGTACTCGTAAATTTGATGGCTATGGTAAACTATCGCACCAATCAGTTGACGATTTAAAAATCGGTGCTCGTATTGAAGCAGGCGAGAAAAAAGATGATGCATTAGATTTTGCTTTATGGAAAGCGGCTAAGCCAGGTGAAATTTTCTGGGAAAGCCCATGGGGAGATGGCCGTCCAGGTTGGCACATTGAGTGTTCTGTAATGGCTCGTGAACATTTAGGAGATACTATTGATATTCATGCTGGTGGGCAGGATTTAACTTTCCCACATCACGAAAATGAAATTGCCCAATCAGAAGCACACAATAATAAGACATTTGCTCGTTATTGGATGCATAACGGGTATATTAATATAGATAATGAAAAGATGTCCAAATCTCTTGGGAATTTCATTCTTGTGAATGATATTCGTAAACAAATTGACCCGCAGATACTACGTTTCTTTATGTTATCTGTCCATTATCGCCATCCAATTAACTTTGCGAAGGATTTAGTAGAAGCTGCTGCTGCAGGTTTAGAGCGCATTCGTACAGCTTACAACAACGTGAAACATCGCCTTACGACTACAGTAAGCTTAGGTGACCATTCAGAAGAATGGCTTAGCAAAATTGCGGAACAAAAAGCACAGTTTGAAGAGGCAATGGATGATGACTTTAATACAGCCAATGCGATTTCTGTATTATTTGAAATAGCTCGTATTGCTAATATTTACTTAAATGAAGCCAATACGTGCAAGAAGGTATTAGAAACCTTTATTGAAACTTTTGAAGTACTAGGTGACGTCCTAGGTATTGAATTCGCAAAAGAAGAAGAACTATTAGACGAAGAAATTGAAGCATTGCTACAAGAGCGCGTGGAGGCACGTAAAAATCGTGATTTTGCTCGTTCTGATGAGATCCGTGACCATTTGCAAGCCCAAGGTATCATTTTAGAAGATACACGACAAGGAACTAGATGGAAACGAGGGTAATTAAGTTGGATAAACTTCGCAATGAAGATGTTAAACAATTAAATGCGCTGGCGTTAGCCTATATGGGTGATGCTGTATTGGAACAAAAAATCCGAGAATATTTGTTACGCTCTGGTCGTGTTAAACCTAATACACTTCATCGAGAGGCAACTCGCTACGTATCAGCAAAAGCGCAATCTATGATTGTTCATCGCATGATGGATGAAAATTATTTAACAGAGGAGGAATTGGCTGTGTTCCGCCGTGGACGCAATGCCAAATCCGGCTCTGTACCAAAAAATACTGATGTCCAAACCTATCGTAATAGCTCAGGCTTTGAGGCGGTGCTTGGTAGTTTATATTTATTAAATGAACTAGAACGCCTCTACGAAATCATTGCATATGCTATTCAAATAATCGAGGAATCAAAAGGAGTGTCTAAATAATGGCAGAACAAAATGGTGAAATTATTGCCGGTAAAAACCCAGTGTTAGAAGCACTTCGTTCAGGCCGCGATATGAATAAAGTATGGATTGCAGAAGGAGTAAAAAAATCGGGTGTCAATGAACTGCTAGATTTAGCCCGAGAACGTGGTGTTATAGTTCAATTTGTCCCAAAAAAGAAAGTTGATCAATTATCAAGTGCCAATCACCAAGGAATCGTTGCTTCTGTTGCCGCATATGAGTATGCTGAACTTGAGGACTTATTTGCAGCAGCAGCTAATAAACAGGAAGATCCTTTTTTCTTAATCCTAGATGAGTTAGAGGACCCTCATAATCTAGGGTCTATTATGAGAACAGCTGATGCTATAGGAGCACATGGTATAATTATTCCTAAGCGTCGATCAGTGAGTTTAACAGCAGTAGTGGCAAAGGCATCTACAGGTGCGATTGAACATGTTCCCGTTGTACGTGTAAACAATCTTGCTCAAACAATCGATGAATTAAAAGAACGCGGCGTGTGGATTGCGGGTACAGATGCGAAGGGGTCTGCAGATTATCGAAAGATGGATGCAACATTACCATTAGCCATCATTATTGGCAGCGAGGGCAAGGGAATGGGTCGTTTATTAAAAGAAAAATGCGATTTTTTATATCACCTACCAATGGTTGGGCATGTCACATCACTGAACGCATCAGTAGCAGCGGCTCTTTTAATGTACGAAGTGTATCGTAAACGTCAAGAAGCGATTGAATAACAATGAAAAACATTTTGCTTGTTGATGGCTATAATATGATTGGATCTTGGAAAGAGCTGCGGCCATTGCGTGATACGAATTTTGAAGATGCGCGAAGAAGGTTGATAGAACTCATGGCTGAATATAAAGCGGCAATGGGTTGGCGCGTAATTATTGTTTTTGACGCACACCTTGTACCAGGAGTAGAGCAATCTTATATAGAAAATGATGTAGAAGTCATTTATACACGAAAAAATGAAACAGCAGATGAACGTATTGAAAAAATGACGCATGAATTAAAGGCTAGAAATGTACAGATTCATGTAGCAACCTCTGATATGGCAGAGCAAAGTGTTATATTTGGGAATGGCGCTCTTAGGAAATCGGCTAGAGAGCTAGAAATTGATACAAGTATTATCCAACATAAAATTACGCATGATGTGAAGCGAAAACAAGAAAGTAAGCCACCTTCTCGTATAGAATTAAAGCCAGATGTTGCGCTCGCCTTTGAAAAATGGCGACGAGGGATGAAATGATTGATTGACGCATATTTTCCAATTCCGTTATACTGATTCTAATTATCTGTTGTGGCTGAGGTGATACCATGTTTAAAAATAGCATTGTACAAGTGACACAAGATTTTGAACGATTCAATGATGAAGAGCTTATTGAAATGGTGCATCAAGGTAATACAGATGCGTTGGATTATTTAATTACGAAATACCGTTTGTTAGTAAGAGCGAAGGCAAGATCCTATTTCTTAATTGGAGCAGATAAGGAAGACATTGTACAGGAAGGCATGATAGGCTTATATAAAGCGATTCGTGATTTTAAAGGAGATAAGCTTGCATCTTTCAGGGCTTTTGCAGAGCTATGTATTACAAGGCAGATCATCACGGCCATTAAAACAGCAACTAGGCAAAAGCATATACCTCTAAATTCCTATATCTCTTTGGACAAGCCTATATTCGACGAAGAGTCAGACCGAACGCTTATGGATGTGCTAACAGGTGCTATTATGGATGATCCAGAAGAATTGATGATTCATAGAGAAGAGTTTGGATATTTAGAAGAAAAGATGAGTGAGATTTTAAGTGAATTAGAGCTACAAGTTTTAGCCTTATATCTAGACGGTCAGTCTTATCATGAAATTTCCGCTAAATTAAATCGTCATGTGAAATCTATTGATAATGCATTGCAGCGGGTAAAGCGCAAATTAGAACGTCATTTAGTGCTTGAGGAAATGTCTTAGTCTGTCTTAGTCCGTATAGGCCTTTATTGACATTGACAAATATAGGTGTTAGTCTTAAAAAGACAAAGTGCCGAAAAAGGTGATTATATGGCAAAAAAAGTCGTGCTAAATTGCGAGAAATGTGGTTCGAGAAATTACACGTTCCCAGCTAAAGAAGGCTCAACTGTACGTCTCGAATTAAAGAAATTTTGCTCGCATTGCAATGAACATACAATGCATAAACAAACGCTATAAAATGATATGTAAATAGACAGATTTGATTGATTCGGAGGTTAAGCTAGAATGGGCAAGATCAAAGGCTTTTTCAGCGATGTAATGTCGGAAATGCGCAAAACAAGCTGGCCGAAAAGTAAAGAACTGACGAAATATACAGTCGTTGTAATTTCAACTGTTGTCATTATGGCTTTATTTTTTGTGTTAGTTGACTTAGGTATTTCATCATTATTCCGCTGGTACTTAGATTTATAATTTAGTAAATAGCATATTTTTGAAATAGCCCGTCCATTGCAATAACGGGTTTTTTCGTTTGTTTTATCTTCATTCAGCAGAAAACGCCATCTAATGGATCGATGAAGTGGGTGGAGTGAAGAGCAGAGCAGTAAATCTCCTCATTATGATAAATACTACTAGGAGAGTATGATAGTAGCGATAGATGACTATGCTAGTTTCGGTATATATCATCGAGCTTTCGCAAGCAATTAGCGAAAGCTATATTTTTCTAATGAGATGTTTGTGAAAAGAGTAAAAATGCATTGAGCTTATCGCGATTCATTTTCACTTTTATTTGTAAGGGAGGGACGGACGAGAAGTCCTAGTAGTTATGGAGAAAAATTGGTATGTTGTTCATACGTATTCAGGGTATGAAAACCGTGTAAAAGCAAACCTAGAGAAACGTGTAGAAACAATGGGAATGCAAGATAAAATCTTCCGTGTGATTGTTCCTGAGCATGAAGAAACAGAAATGAAAGATGGGAAAAAACGTACAATGATGCGTAAAGTTTTCCCTGGTTATGTGTTAGTAGAGTTAATCATGACAGATGACTCTTGGTATGTAGTTCGAAATACGCCTGGTGTTACGGGCTTTATCGGTTCGTCTGGTGGAGGAGCAAAACCAACACCTTTATTACCAGAAGAAGCGGATCGTCTACTGCAACAAATGGGTATGACTGATAAAGTTGTAGAAGTGGATATTACTGTTGGTGAAGCAGTGGAAGTATTAGAAGGGCCGTTTGCTCATTTCCAAGGGCGTGTTGAAGAAATTGACACAGAAAAAGGCAAAATAAAAGTGACGGTTGATATGTTTGGACGCGAAACAATTATGGAACTAGATTTCGAACAAGTTCAAAAGTTATAGTTCTAACAATAGAATGTTACATGCTAATTGGTAGATGTTTCGCAGATTTTGTTAATTACTACTTGCTTAAAAAAATTAAAAGTGGTATCATTTCATAGGTCAGACTGTCATACTTTTGTTTGACGTCTGTAATGATAATTTTAATGTTATCGGCAATTAGCTGACAGACAGATATTGAGTGGGAGGGGCAACCCAATTACCACATCACGGACTTAAGGAGGTGTGTCTCGTGGCTAAAAAAGTTATTAAAGTTGTAAAACTTCAAATCCCTGCTGGTAAAGCTAACCCAGCTCCACCGGTTGGTCCTGCATTAGGTCAAGCGGGTGTGAACATCATGGGATTCTGTAAAGAATTCAATGCGCGTACTGCTGATCAAGCTGGTCTTATTATTCCAGTTGAAATTTCAGTATTCGAAGATCGTTCTTTCACTTTCATTACAAAAACTCCACCTGCAGCAGTTCTACTTAAAGTAGCAGCTGGTATCCAATCTGGATCTGGTGAACCAAACCGTAAAAAAGTGGCAACGGTTAAACGTGATAAAGTTCGCGAAATCGCTGAAACTAAAATGCCAGACCTTAACGCTGCTTCAGTGGAAGCTGCTATGTTAATGGTTGAAGGTACTGCACGAAGCATGGGTATTGTTATCGAAGACTAATCCCATTTACTTGATGTTTTGTTTTTTGGAAGGTTGCGAAGTTTCTTTGTGAACACGCAACCTTTATTCGTGGGAGGTAAAATCCGCTATAACCACAATCAAGGAGGAAATATATAATGGCTAAAAAAGGTAAAAAACTGCAAGATGCAGTAAAGTTAATTGATCGTAACTCACTATACAATGCACAAGAAGCAATCGAACTTGCTCAAAAAACTAGCACAGTAAACTTCGACGCTACTGTAGAAGTTGCTTTTCGCTTAGGTATTGATACTCGTAAAAACGACCAACAAATCCGTGGTGCAGTAGTGCTACCAAACGGTACTGGTAAAACTCAACGCGTATTAGTATTCGCAAAAGGTGAAAAACTTAAAGAAGCTGAAGCAGCTGGTGCTGACTATGTAGGCGATGCAGAATACATCCAAAAAATCCAACAAGGTTGGTTTGACTTTGATGTAATCGTAGCAACTCCTGACATGATGGGCGAAGTTGGTAAACTTGGTCGTGTATTAGGACCTAAAGGTTTAATGCCAAACCCTAAAACTGGTACAGTTACTTTTGATGTAACAAAAGCTATCGAAGAAATCAAAGCTGGTAAAGTAGAATACCGTGCTGATAAAGCTGGTATTATCCACGCTCCTATCGGTAAAGTTTCTTTCTCAGCAGAAAAATTAGTAGAAAACTTCTTAGCTGTTTTTGACGTAGTGCAAAAAGCAAAACCTGCTGCAGCTAAAGGTACTTACATGAAATCTGTAAATATTACAACTACAATGGGTCCAGCTATTAAAGTTGACGCTTCTAACGTAGTAGTAAAATAATTTATATATATGTATTGACGATAGTGGCTATACGTGATACTATAGTTGCTGTTGTGAATTATCCATTTGTACCGTAGACAGTAGGAGTGACTTGTCACTTAATGTTCCTACCGAGGACATCGGAATTCAGATTCTTATTTAAAGATGATGACTTTCAGCCTCTGTGTCTATTTGACTCGGAGGCTTTTCTTTTGTCGGTATAAATGACCCATTCTAATAGGAGGTGTCATCATGAGCAAAGCAATCGAAAACAAACAAGTACAAGTTCAAGAGATTACTGAAAAATTCCAAGGCGCTGCTTCTGTAGTAGTTGTGGATTACCGTGGTCTTAATGTTGCACAAGTAACTGAGCTTCGTAAACAACTTCGTGAAGCTGGCGTTGAGTTCAAAGTTTACAAAAACACTTTAACTCGTCGTGCTGCTGAAGCTGCTGGCCTTGAAGGAATCAACGAAGTATTAGTTGGTCCTAACGCAATTGCGTTCTCAAATGAAGATGTTGTAGCTCCTGCTAAAATCATCAATGAGTTCGCTAAGAAAAACGAAGCTTTAGAAATTAAAGCGGGTATTATTGAAGGTACTATCTCTTCTGTTGAAGATGTTAAAGCACTTGCAGAACTTCCATCACGCGAAGGTCTACTTTCTATGCTTTTATCTGTACTTCAAGCTCCAGTGCGTAACTTCGCACTTGCAACAAAAGCTGTTGCAGAACAAAAAGAAGAACAAGGCGCGTAATTTAATACGCACTAAAACTTCTGCGGCATGACCGCAAAAAATAAAACATTATCCAATTAGGAGGAAATTATAATGAATAAAGAGCAAATCTTAGAAGCTATCAAAGCTATGACAGTTCTTGAATTAAACGATTTAGTAAAAGCTATCGAAGAAGAATTCGGTGTAACAGCTGCTGCTCCAGTAGCAGTAGTTGCTGGCGGTGCTGCTGCAGCTGAAGAAAAAACAGAATTTGACGTAGTATTAGCATCTGCTGGTGCAGAAAAAATCAAAGTAATCAAAGTGGTTCGTGAAATCACTGGTTTAGGTCTTAAAGAAGCTAAAGAAGTAGTAGATAACGCTCCTAAAGCTCTTAAAGAAGGCGTTTCTAAAGATGAAGCTGAAGCAATCAAAGTTAAACTTGAAGAAGTTGGCGCATCTGTAGAAGTTAAGTAATCTCGCGTTACTTTTTAACAAAAGGAAAGCTCGTCATTTTGGCGAGCTTTTTTCTTCATTCTGAGGAGGCGTGAAAATGTCAGATCACTATTATACAAGTAAGCCTCAAACTGAAAGTAAACCACGTCACTGGACATTCAAGTTACTAGGGCATACGTTTTCATTTGAAACGGATGCAGGTGTATTTAGTAAAAGCGAAGTAGATTTTGGATCCCGTGTTTTAATAGACGCTTTTCAAATGCCTGATATTGATGGTGCGATTTTTGATGTAGGTTGTGGATATGGGCCGATAGGGTTATCGATTGCCAAAACTAATCCAGATCGTACCGTTTTTATGATGGATATAAATGAACGTGCAGTTGCGCTTTCGCAAAAAAATGCGCAAGTGAACGGTGTTCAAAATGTGCGAATATTTGTGAGTGACGGCCTATCGATGGTTGATAAAGATGTAGAAGCAGCAGCTATCTTAACGAATCCACCAATTCGTGCGGGGAAGGAAACGATTTTCCGCTTTTACGATGGAGCTTACGATCGGCTAGTGTCTTCGGGTGAGCTTTGGATAGTCATTCAGAAGAAACAAGGAGCGCCATCGACAGTAAGTTACTTGGAAGAAAAGTTTTCAGAAGTCGATATTGTAGAAAAGAAAAAAGGGTACTGGATAGTACGCGCAAAAAAATAAATGAAATATGTATAATTTATTGACTTGACAAATCGGCTATGATAATATGATACAATGCAAAAATATTATTTTGAGGTCGTATGCCCTTTTTGTATAGAAATGTTTTAATATGGGTATACTTGCCAAGATAAGTTTAGTTAACCGAAAATGAGATCTTTTTGAAGACTCGTTTTCTTTTTGTCTTTCGAAATCATACACTATTTGTATGAATTTGCAAAGACCTAATATCGCTTTATTGAGGGGTGAATGAGTTGACAGGTCAACTAGTTCAGTACGGACAACACCGCCAGCGTAGAAGCTTTGCGCGTATTAAAGAGGTGCTTGAGCTTCCAAATCTGATTGAGATTCAAACGGCGTCTTACGAGTGGTTCCTTGAAGAAGGTTTACGTGAAATGTTCCGTGACATTTCGCCGATCGAGGACTTTACAGGTAATCTTTCATTAGAATTCATCGATTATTCATTAGGTGATCCTAAATATGATGTTGATGAATGTAAAGAGCGAGATGTTACTTACGCAGCTCCATTACGTGTGAAAGTACGTCTTTACAACAAAGAAACAGACGAAGTGAAAGAACAAGATGTCTTCATGGGTGATTTCCCGTTAATGACAGAAACAGGTACGTTCATTATCAACGGTGCTGAACGTGTTATCGTTTCACAATTAGTTCGTTCACCAAGTGTGTATTTCCATGATAAAACTGATAAAAACGGTAAAAAAGGTTTTGGAGCTACAGTAATTCCAAACCGCGGTGCTTGGCTAGAGTATGAAACTGATGCCAAAGACGTAGTTTATGTGCGAATTGATCGTACTCGTAAGCTACCAGTAACAGTGTTACTACGTGCGTTAGGTTTCGGTTCAGACCAAGAAATTATCGATATTATCGGTGATAACGAGTATTTACGTAATACGTTAGAAAAAGATAACTCTGAAAGTACAGAAAAAGCACTTTTAGAAATCTACGAACGTTTACGTCCAGGTGAGCCACCAACAGTAGAAAGTGCGAAAAGTTTATTATACTCTCGTTTCTTCGATGCAAAACGTTATGATTTAGCGAATGTTGGTCGCTACAAAATGAATAAAAAGCTTCACATTAAAAATCGTTTATTCAATCAAACGATTGCTGAAACGCTTGTAGATCCAGAAACAGGCGAAATTTTAGTAGAAAAAGGTACTGTACTAGATCGTCGTACTTTAGATAAAATCCTACCTTACCTAGAAGATTCATCAAAAGGTATTGGTTATCGCACTTTATCACAAGTCGGTGGAGTGCTTGAAGATGATGTAACCATCCAATCTATTAAGATTTATGCTCCAAAAGATGAAGCGCAAAAAGAAATTAATATCATTGGTAATGCGTACATTGATGAAGAAGTGAAGAATATTACTCCTGCTGATGTTTTATCTTCAGTAAGTTATTTCTTCAACTTACTTTACCAAGTAGGAGCAACAGATGATATTGACCATTTAGGTAACCGTCGCCTACGTTCTGTTGGTGAGTTACTACAAAACCAATTCCGTATTGGTTTGTCTCGTATGGAACGTGTAGTACGTGAGCGTATGTCAATTAACGACACAGCTGCAATCGTACCACAACAATTAATCAATATCCGTCCAGTGATTGCGTCAATTAAAGAGTTTTTCGGAAGCTCTCAATTATCACAATTCATGGACCAAACAAACCCATTAGCAGAGTTAACGCATAAACGTCGTTTATCTGCATTAGGTCCTGGTGGTTTAACGCGTGAGCGTGCTGGTTTCGAAGTACGTGACGTTCACTATTCTCACTATGGTCGTATGTGTCCAATCGAGACACCAGAGGGTCCAAACATTGGTTTAATCAACTCATTATCTTCATTTGCCAAAGTAAATAAATTTGGTTTCATTGAGACACCTTATCGTCGTATTGATCACGAAACAGGTCGAGTAACTGAACAAATTGATTATTTAACAGCTGATGAAGAAGATAACTACTATGTAGCACAAGCAAATTCATCGTTAAATCCAGATGGTACTTTTGCTAATGATGAAGTTGTAGGTCGTTTCCGTGGGGATAACACTGTATTCAATAAAGCGCAAATGGACTACATGGATGTATCGCCTAAACAAGTAGTCTCTGCAGCGACTGCATGTATCCCGTTCTTAGAAAACGATGACTCGAACCGTGCACTTATGGGTGCCAACATGCAACGTCAAGCAGTTCCACTTCTTAACCCAGAAGCACCATTCGTTGGTACTGGTATGGAACATGTTGATGCGCGTGATTCAGGTGCAGCTGTAGTAGCGAAGTATGATGGTATTGTTGAGCATGTTGAAGCTCGTTCTATCCATGTTCGCCGCATTGAAGTTGTAGACGGCAAAGAGGTTAAAGGCGATTTAACAAAATATAAATTACAAAAGTTCATTCGTTCAAACCAAGGTACTTCATATAACCAACGTCCACTTGTAAAAGTTGGCGAACGTGTGAAGCCTCGTGATATATTAGCAGATGGTCCATCAATGGAAAAAGGCGAACTAGCTCTTGGACGTAACGTATTGGTTGCATTCATGACTTGGAACGGTTTTAACTATGAGGATGCTGTTATTATGAGTGAGCGCCTTGTAAAAGACGATGTCTATACATCTGTTCATATTGAAGAATATGAATCAGAGTCTCGTGATACAAAGCTTGGGCCTGAAGAAATCACTCGTGATATTCCTAACGTTGGGGAAGATGCACTTCGTAACCTAGACGAACGTGGAATCATCCGCATTGGTGCGGAAGTACGTGACGGTGATATTCTTGTAGGGAAAGTAACACCTAAAGGGGTTACAGAATTAACTGCTGAAGAGCGTTTATTACATGCAATCTTCGGTGAAAAGGCTCGTGAGGTTCGTGATACATCATTACGTGTACCACATGGTGCTGGCGGTATCATTCTTGATGTGAAAGTATTTAACCGTGAAGATGGCGATGAATTACCACCAGGTGTTAACCAATTAGTTCGTGCTTACATTGTTCAAAAACGTAAAATACGTGTTGGGGACAAAATGGCCGGACGTCATGGTAACAAAGGGGTTATCTCTCGTATCTTACCGGAAGAAGATATGCCGTTCATGCCAGATGGCACGCCTGTTGATATCATGTTAAATCCACTTGGTGTACCTTCTCGTATGAATATCGGACAAGTTTTAGAGTTACACTTAGGTATGGCTTCTCGCTACCTAGGCGTTCATATGGCAACACCAGTATTTGATGGAGCTAATGAAGAAGACGTTTGGGAAACAATGGAAGAAGCAGGGATGAACCGTGATGGTAAAACAATCCTGTATGATGGACGTTCTGGTGAACCATTTGATAACCGTGTATCTGTTGGGATCATGTACATGATCAAACTTGCTCACATGGTTGATGATAAACTTCACGCGCGTTCAACTGGCCCTTACTCACTTGTTACGCAACAACCACTTGGTGGTAAAGCGCAATTTGGTGGACAACGTTTTGGTGAGATGGAGGTATGGGCACTTGAAGCATACGGTGCTGCATATACACTTCAAGAAATCCTAACGGTTAAATCCGATGACGTTGTTGGTCGTGTGAAAACATATGAAGCCATCGTTAAAGGTGAAAGTGTACCAGAGCCAGGTGTTCCTGAGTCATTCAAAGTATTGATTAAAGAACTTCAATCTCTTGGTATGGATGTTAAGATGTTAACAGTTAATGATGAAGAAGTAGAGCTTCGCGATTTAGACGAAGAAGAAGATCTTCAACCAGCTGATGCACTTAACATTGCACCACAGCCAGATACAGAAGAAGAGCCAGTAGAGTCTTTTGAATAATGGAAACCCAAATTCACAATCGTGAATAAGGTCAAACTTATTTTTCAAATTAGCCGGGCAGGATTTAACGCCCTGCCTGGCTTTTTCTTTTAATAAATCATTCTATTTCTAATCCTTTGCCAAAGAAACAATACTTTGCAAGCGATTATCGAGCTGCGTAAAAGAGTCTTTATAAAGACCTATACTAGAGGGAGGTAGGCTCCTTGATAGACGTTAATGAATTTGAATATATGAAAATCGGTTTAGCATCCCCTGACAAGATTCGTTCTTGGTCATATGGTGAGGTTAAAAAGCCTGAAACAATTAACTACCGTACATTAAAACCAGAAAAAGATGGTTTATTCTGTGAACGTATCTTTGGTCCAACTAAGGATTGGGAATGTCATTGTGGTAAATATAAACGTGTACGCTATAAAGGCGTCGTTTGTGACCGCTGTGGTGTTGAAGTAACACGCGCTAAAGTTCGTCGTGAACGTATGGGACATATCGAATTAGCAGCACCAGTTTCTCATATCTGGTACTTCAAAGGTATTCCTAGCCGTATGGGTCTAATTTTAGATATGTCACCTCGTGCCCTTGAAGAAGTTATTTATTTCGCTTCATACGTTGTGATTGATGCAGGTGCTACTAATTTAGAAAGTAAACAATTACTTTCTGAAAAAGAATACCGTGCATACCGTGAAAAATTCGGAAACACATTCGAAGCATCAATGGGTGCAGAAGCAATCAAAAAATTATTAGGCAAAATTGACCTAGAAGATGAAACACAATCTTTAAAAGAAGAGTTAAAGTCTGCTCAAGGTCAAAGACGTACTCGTGCCATTAAACGTCTAGAAGTTGTTGAATCTTTCCGTAACTCAGGAAACTCACCTGAATGGATGATTCTGGATGTACTACCTGTTATTCCACCAGAGCTTCGTCCAATGGTGCAATTAGATGGTGGTCGTTTCGCGACTTCAGATTTAAACGATTTATACCGTCGTGTAATTAATCGTAATAACCGTTTAAAACGTTTATTAGATTTAGGTGCTCCAAGCATCATCGTACAAAACGAAAAACGTATGTTACAAGAAGCTGTTGACGCATTAATCGATAATGGTCGTCGCGGACGTCCTGTAACAGGCCCTGGTAACCGTCCATTAAAATCACTTTCACATATGTTGAAAGGTAAACAAGGTCGTTTCCGTCAAAATCTACTTGGTAAACGTGTTGACTATTCTGGTCGTTCCGTTATCGTAGTAGGTCCAAACTTAAAAATGTACCAATGTGGTTTACCAAAAGAAATGGCTATCGAGTTATTTAAGCCATTCGTTATGAAAGAATTAGTAGAACGTGGTCTTGCTCATAACATTAAATCTGCTAAACGTAAAATCGAACGTTTAAACAACGACGTATGGGACGTTTTAGAAGATGTTATCCGTGAGCACCCAGTATTATTAAACCGTGCACCAACGCTTCACCGTCTTGGTATTCAAGCATTTGAACCAACACTAGTTGAAGGTCGTGCTATCCGTCTTCACCCATTAGTATGTACAGCCTACAACGCTGACTTCGATGGTGACCAAATGGCGGTTCACGTACCATTATCAGCAGAAGCTCAAGCAGAAGCTCGTCTTCTAATGCTTGCTGCACAAAACATCCTGAATCCAAAAGACGGTAAACCTGTTGTTACACCTTCTCAAGATATGGTATTAGGAAACTACTACTTAACTCTTGAACGTGAAGACGCACGCGGTGAGGGTACTGTTTTCTATGGTCCAAACGAAGTTTTAATTGCATATGATACAGGTCATGTACACTTGCATACACGTATCGCGATTAAAGCAAGTTCATTAAATAATCCAACATTCACGGAAGAACAAAATAATATGTTCTTACTAACAACTGTTGGTAAAGTAATCTTTAATGAAATCTTGCCAAAATCATTCCCTTATATTAATGAGCCAACTGATTTCAACTTAGAGCAAGTAACACCTGAAAAATACTTCGCTAAGTTAACAATTGATGAAGAAACACTAAAAGAGCTTGAATCAGATAGTGCTTATAATAACTTAGATGAAAAAGGGAAAATTGATGCACAACGTACAGCTGTATTGCGCAAATACTTTGCATCAGTCCCTGTTGTAAATCCATTCCGTAAGAAGTTCCTAGGAAATATCATTGCTGAAGTATTTAAACGTTTCCACATTACTGAAACATCTAAAATGCTTGACCGTATGAAAAACCTAGGTTTCAAATATTCAACACGTGCGGGTATTACTGTAGGTGTATCTGATATCGTGGTATTACCTGATAAAGGTGAAATTTTAGCAGAAGCTCAAGAGAAAGTAGATAAAGTTCAAGCACAATTCCGTCGTGGTTTCATTACAGAGGATGAGCGCTATGATCGTGTAATCTCAAGCTGGAGTGCTGCAAAAGATGAAATTCAAGCGAAACTGATGAAGTCACTTGAGAAAACAAACCCAATTTTCATGATGTCTGATTCAGGTGCCCGTGGTAACGCATCTAACTTTACTCAGTTAGCTGGTATGCGTGGTCTGATGGCCAACCCGGCTGGTCGTATCATCGAACTTCCAATCAAATCTTCATTCCGTGAAGGTTTAACAGTATTAGAGTACTTCATCTCAACTCACGGTGCTCGTAAAGGTCTTGCCGATACAGCTCTAAAAACTGCCGATTCAGGTTACTTAACGCGTCGTCTTGTTGACGTTGCACAGGATGTTATTGTCCGTGAAGATGACTGTGGTACTGACCGTGGCTTAACGATTGGTGCATTAATGGAAGGCACAGAACTAATCGAGGCTCTAGATGAACGTATTGTTGGTCGTCATACTAAGAAAACAATCTTCCACCCTGAAACTGGTGAAGTTATTCTTGCAAAAGACGGTTTAATCGACCAAGATATCGCTCGTGTAATTATCGAGACTGGTATTGAAGAAGTGACAATCCGCTCAGCATTTACATGTAATACAAAACATGGCGTATGTAAAAAATGTTACGGCATGAACTTGGCAACAGGTGAAAAGGTTGAAGTTGGGGAAGCAGTTGGTATTATTGCGGCTCAATCAATTGGTGAACCAGGTACACAATTAACAATGCGTACATTCCATACAGGTGGGGTTGCCGGAGATGATATTACACAAGGTCTTCCACGTATCCAAGAGATCTTTGAAGCACGTAATCCAAAAGGTCAATCTGTTATTTCAGAAATCGAAGGTACTGTTTCAGATATCACAGAAATTCGTGAAGGCTTAAAAGAAATCACTATTCAAGGTGACGTAGAAACTCGTAAATATCAAGCACCTTATAATGCACGTTTAAAAGTTATCGAAGGTGATAATGTAGAACGTGGTCAAGTTTTAACAGAGGGTTCTATCGATCCAAAACAATTGTTAAAAGTCAAAGACGTTTCAACTGTTCAAGAATATTTATTAAAAGAAGTTCAAAAAGTATACCGTATGCAAGGGGTAGAAATTGGTGATAAACATATCGAGGTAATGGTCCGCCAAATGCTTCGTAAAGTACGTGTAATTGAAGCTGGAGATACAGATTTATTACCAGGTTCATTACTAGATATCCACCAATTTGCAGAGGCAAACGCAGATGCTGTCATGAGTGGCAAAAATCCTGCAACTTGTCGTCCTGTTATCCTGGGTATTACAAAAGCTTCTCTTGAAACAGAATCATTCTTATCTGCAGCATCGTTCCAAGAAACAACACGTGTATTAACAGATGCAGCAATTAAGGGTAAACGTGATGAGCTTCTTGGATTAAAAGAGAACGTAATTATCGGTAAACTTGTTCCGGCAGGTACTGGTATGCAACGTTACCGTCAAATCCGCATCGAAAAAGATGAGCTTGACACAGAAGGCGTTTCTGCTGAATAGACATTAAAATAGGACCGAAGAGATGGAATTCCACCGTCTCTTCGGACTTTTTAAAGATATTAGTTGACAGTGTAAATGAGTAATGATAATATATTGAAGGTTGATAGTTAACTGTCTATACTTCGGAGGATATGAAAATGTCTTATGATAGAGTAAGGGCTAGTCAAACAATCATAGGTACAAAGCAAGCAGTAAAAGCAATGCAAGCCGGTTCAGTGAAAGAACTTCTTGTGGCACTTGATGCAGACAATTGGGTAACCGATTCGGCCATATCTTTCGCGAGAGAAATCGGTATACCAGTTATTCTTGTTGAGTCAAAAAAGGAACTGGGCAAGGCCTGTGGAATCCATGTTGGAGCTGCGGTAGTTGCAATTACTGTAGAGTAGTTTTTGTGTATTAAACACAAAGACTTTGTTTTTACCCAAAAAATGAACCACCTGGATGTGTGGTATTAACAAGGAATAAATGAAGGGAGGAAATATCGATGCCTACAATTAACCAATTAGTACGTAAGCCTCGTCAATCTAAAATCACGAAATCAAAATCACCAGCGTTAAACAAAGGATATAACTCATTTAAAAAATCTTTAACTGATGTTAAATCACCACAAAAACGCGGTGTTTGTACTCGTGTTGGTACAATGACACCTCGTAAACCGAACTCAGCGTTACGTAAATACGCTCGTGTACGTTTAACTAACCAAATTGAGGTTACAGCTTATATCCCAGGTGAAGGCCACAACTTACAAGAGCACAGTGTTGTTCTTATCCGTGGCGGACGCGTAAAAGACTTAGCGGGTGTTCGTTACCATATCGTACGTGGAGCTCTTGATACAGCTGGTGTAAACGGTCGTTTACAATCACGTTCTAAATACGGAACAAAACGCCCTAAAGAAAAAAAATAATTTAACGTTAGATAACGTTATTTAATACTGAGCCTCATACTAATTGTCACAAATATCGAATCTTGCTAGCAGATTTGATATTTGATCGACAAATACGATAAGGCCAACTTTATAAAATAATCGATAACTATTCGAAAGGAGGAAAACACATGCCTCGTAAAGGTCCTGTTTCCAAACGTGACGTGTTACCAGATCCAATTTATAGTTCAAAACTAGTAACTCGTTTAATCAATAAAATGATGGTTGATGGTAAAAGAGGTACTTCTCAAAAGATTTTATACGGTGCGTTCGAACTTGTTAAAGAACGTTCAGGTGAAAATCCAATTGAAGTATTCGAAGCTGCTCTAAATAACGTAATGCCAGTTCTTGAAGTTCGCGCTCGCCGTGTTGGTGGTTCTAACTACCAAGTACCGGTTGAAGTACGTCCAGAACGTCGTACAACTTTAGGTCTTCGTTACCTAGTTAACTACTCTCGTCTTCGTGGTGAAAAAACTATGGAAGAACGTTTAGCTAACGAAATTCTTGATGCTTCTAACAACACTGGTGCATCAGTTAAGAAACGTGAAGACATGCACAAAATGGCAGAAGCGAACAAAGCATTCGCTCACTACCGTTGGTAATTTAGCCTATGTGTTAGCTAACAGGCTAACACAAGGTCTCTTATACAGTCTTTACCCCAATATGGAAGGAGAAATTTCCTATGAAACGCGAATTCTCACTTGAGAATACTCGTAATATTGGGATCATGGCTCACATTGATGCTGGTAAAACAACAACAACTGAGCGTATCCTTTATTACACTGGTAAGATTCACAAAATCGGTGAAACTCATGAAGGCGCTTCTCAAATGGACTGGATGGAGCAAGAGCAAGAACGTGGTATTACAATCACTTCTGCTGCAACAACAGCCCAATGGGCAGGCCACCGTGTAAACATCATTGATACTCCTGGACACGTAGACTTCACTGTAGAAGTTGAACGTTCATTACGCGTACTTGACGGTGCTGTTACAGTACTAGATGCTCAATCTGGTGTTGAGCCTCAAACTGAAACTGTATGGCGTCAAGCTACAACTTATGGTGTTCCACGTATTGTATTCATTAATAAAATGGATAAAACAGGAGCAGATTTCTTATATTCTGTAGGAACTCTACATGACCGTTTACAAGCAAACGCTCACCCTATCCAATTACCTATCGGAGCTGAAGATCAGTTCTCTGCAATCATCGACCTAGTTGAGATGAAAGCTACTTTCTATGGCGACGAAAAAGGTACAGCAGTAACTGAAGGAGAAATTCCTGAAGAATACCGCGAACAAGCTGAAGAATACCGTGAAAAACTAATTGATGCTGTTGCAAGTGTTGATGAAGAAATCATGGAAAAATATTTAGAAGGCGAAGAAATTACTGTTGCGGAACTTAAAGCGGCAATCCGTCGTGCTACAATCGCAGTAGAATTCTACCCAGTAATCTGTGGTACAGCATTCAAACACAAAGGCGTACGTCCAATGTTAAATGCTGTTATCGATTACTTACCATCTCCAGTTGATGTACCAGCAATCAAAGGTACTTCAGTAGATGGTGACGAAGAGTTAGAACGTAAATCTTCTGATGAAGAGCCATTCTCAGCTCTTGCATTCAAAGTTATGACTGACCCATTCGTAGGTAAATTAACTTTCTTCCGTGTGTACTCTGGAACATTAGATTCAGGTTCATACGTGCAAAACTCTTCTAAAGGTAAACGTGAGCGTGTAGGTCGTATCCTACAAATGCACGCTAACTCTCGTGAAGAGATTTCAAAAGTATTTGCTGGGGACATCGCAGCAGCAGTAGGTCTTAAAGACACTACTACTGGTGATACTCTTTGTGACGAGAAGAACCTAGTTATTCTTGAATCAATGGAGTTCCCTGAGCCAGTAATTTCTCTTTCTGTAGAACCAAAATCAAAAGCTGACCAAGATAAAATGGGTCAAGCTTTACAAAAACTTCAAGAAGAGGATCCAACTTTCCGTGCTCATACTGACACAGAAACTGGACAAACAATCATCTCAGGTATGGGTGAACTTCACCTTGATATCTTAGTTGACCGTATGCGCCGTGAATTTAAAGTAGAAGCTAACGTAGGTGCTCCAATGGTATCTTACCGTGAAACATTCCGTAGCTCTGCAAAAGTTCAAGGTAAATTCACTCGCCAATCTGGTGGTCGTGGACAATACGGAGACGTAACGATTGAGTTCTCTCCAAATGAAGAAGGTAAAGGATTTGAATTCGAAAACGCTATCGTTGGTGGTGTAATACCTCGTGAATACATCCCTGCAGTTGAAGCAGGTCTTCGTGACTCTCTTGACCGCGGTGTAGTAGCTGGTTACCCTCTAATCGACATTAAAGCGAAATTAGTATTCGGTTCTTACCATGACGTTGACTCGAATGAGATGGCGTTCAAAATTGCTGCATCTATGGCTCTTAAAGAAGCTTCGAAACTATGTGACGCTGTTATCTTAGAACCAATGATGAAAGTAGAAGTTGTAATTCCAGAAGAATACCTTGGCGATATTATGGGTAACATTACTTCTCGTCGCGGACGCGTTGAGGGTATGGATGCTCGTGGTAACTCACAAGTTGTTCGTGCAATGGTTCCTTTAGCAGAAATGTTTGGTTATGCAACAACACTTCGTTCTGCAACACAAGGTCGTGGTGTATTCTCAATGACATTCGATCATTATGAAGAAGTACCAAAATCAATTGCTGCTGAAATCATCAAAAAAAATAAAGGTGAATAATTGAATTTTCATCTTGCATAAAGTATAACTAATTTGTAAGCTATGATTGCAGGATAGGGGATGGGCCCGTTCTCTGTCGGCATTCATTCTATAAATTTCAAAAATAAAACATATAATTTTGAGGAGGCAATCTCTAATGGCTAAAGAAAAATTTGACCGTTCTAAAACGCATGCTAACATTGGTACAATCGGACACGTTGACCATGGTAAAACTACTTTAACTGCTGCAATCGCTACAGTTCTTTCTAAAAAAATGGGTGGTACAGCTAAATCATACGCTGACATCGATAACGCTCCAGAAGAAAAAGAGCGTGGTATCACAATCAACACTTCTCACGTAGAATATGAAACAGAAACTCGTCACTATGCACACGTTGACTGCCCAGGACACGCTGACTATGTTAAAAACATGATCACTGGTGCTGCACAAATGGACGGCGGTATCTTAGTAGTATCTGCTGCTGATGGCCCAATGCCACAAACTCGTGAGCACATCCTTTTATCTCGTCAAGTAGGTGTTCCATACTTAGTAGTATTCATGAACAAATGTGATATGGTTGATGACGAAGAATTATTAGAATTAGTAGAAATGGAAATCCGTGATCTACTATCTGAATATGACTTCCCAGGTGACGATATTCCTGTAATTAAAGGTTCTGCTCTTAAAGCTCTTGAAGGTGAACCAGAATGGGAAGAAAAAATCGTTGAATTAATGGACGCTGTAGATTCTTACATCCCAACTCCAGAACGTCAAACTGACAAACCATTCATGATGCCAGTAGAGGACGTATTCTCTATCACTGGTCGTGGTACAGTTGCAACTGGCCGTGTTGAACGTGGTCAAGTTAAAGTTGGTGACGTAGTTGAAATCATCGGTATCGCTGAAGAAGCAAAATCTACTACTGTAACTGGTGTAGAAATGTTCCGTAAATTATTAGACTATGCTGAAGCTGGTGACAACATCGGTGCTTTACTACGTGGTGTTGCTCGTGAAGAAATCCAACGTGGTCAAGTATTAGCTAAACCAGGTTCAATTACTCCACACACTAACTTCAAAGCTGAAGTTTACGTTTTATCAAAAGAAGAGGGTGGCCGTCATACTCCATTCTTCTCTAACTACCGTCCTCAGTTCTACTTCCGTACAACTGACGTAACAGGTATCTGTAACTTACCAGAAGGCGTTGAAATGGTAATGCCTGGTGATAACATCGAAATGACAGTTGAACTTATCGCTCCAATCGCTCTTGAAGAAGGTACTAAATTCTCTATCCGTGAGGGTGGCCGTACTGTAGGCGCTGGCGTAGTTGCTTCTATCCAAAAATAATTTTAGCTTTCGCTAATTTTCAAACCAATCTGTAGGGACGCTTACAGATTGGTTTTTTGTGTTAAAATAAGGGATATTAAATGGTTTTAAATAGTGTATGTATACATAATAGCTAGCATGTCATCTAGGATAAATAAAGGAGAGGAGAATTGAATATGGACATGAAAATCTTGCTCATTGAAGATGATCCATCAATTTTTAATATGATTCAAGAACGTTTTGCACAATGGTCATTACAAGTGGTTGGTCCAAAAAACTTTCAAAAGGTGATGGATGATTTTATAGAGGAGAAACCACATCTTGTGCTGATTGATATTCAATTACCTGCCTATGATGGCTTTCATTGGTGTCGAGAAATTCGTCATTTATCCAAAGTACCCATCCTGTTTCTCTCTTCTCGAGACCATCCAATGGATATGGTGATGGCTATGCAAATGGGAGCAGATGATTTTATACAAAAGCCATTCCATATGGAAGTGCTACTTGCGAAAGCACAGGCGATTTTACGAAGAACCTATGACTATGTTGAAGAGAAAATGGACGTTACACGTTTTAATAGTGCCGTTATTGATTATACAAGAAGTGAGATTATGTTTGATGGAGTCACTGCGTCCTTAACGAAAAATGAGCTTTTCATTTTACGAATTTTAGTAGAACAGGTTAATCAGATTGTTTCAAGAGACGAATTAATGAGAAAGCTTTGGGATGATGAACGTTTTGTTAATGATAATACTTTGTCGGTAAATGTTAATCGATTACGTACAAAACTAGAGGATATTGGTTTACCCGAAGTGATTCTAACAAAAAAAGGACTTGGATATATGGCAGTCAGCCAGGGGACGTGAAAAACATGCTATTATTATTTATAAGAGAACGCTTTGCATGGATCGGTTATTTCATTTTCATATTTACACTTCTAAATGTACTATTTTCTTTAGATGTTGGTTTAAATAGTATTTCAATATGGTATGTAAACATTAGTTTGCTTGTTAGTTTTACGCTCTTTTTTATCTGGCGTTATGTCACTGAAGTTGGGAAATTAAAAGATTTCCTGGGAAATATGGACGGCTACCACCTTGATGAAGCGCATAAAAATAGACTCGTTTTAACTCCTTTTCAGGAAGCAAGCTTTCGAAAAATAGAAAGTGTCTTTTATGAGAAGAACATGGAGTTAAATCAAGCTAAAGTGCTGCTACAAGAGTATTCAGATGAGTTGTTGGCTTGGGTTCATGAAGTAAAGGCCCCTTTAACAACTATTAATTTATTGTTAGAGCATGTTGAGGATATATCATTGCGTCGAAAATTAGAGAATGAATGGCTGAGACTACATCTTTTAGTCGATCAACAGCTACATCAAACAAGATTAGCCTCTATTGAAAAGGACAACTATTTAAATGAGGTTGAGCTGAAACCGATTGTCTATAAAGAAATTAGGGATATGCAGGCTTGGTGTATTGAAAAAGGCATTGGCTTTGAAGTCGCTGAGCTTACAGAGACAGTTCTGACTGATGGCAAGTGGCTGGCGTTTATTGTTCGACAAATTCTCTCGAATGCCATAAAGTATAGTCCAGCAAATTCTGAGGTCACAATTTTTACTGAACATGACCCAACAGGTGCGACATTATTACATATAAAAGATGTAGGTTTAGGTATTCCTTTAGAGGATTTACCTCGAATTTTTCAAAAATCATATACGGGAACAGCAGGGAGAGAATCCTCACAATCTACAGGTATGGGTCTTTATTTGGCATCTAATGTAGCTCGAAAAATCGGTATTCGTATTTATGTTCAATCGAATGTTGGAGAAGGCTCATTATTTACACTACGTTTTCCCTTACAAAATGAATATGTCAAACTAACAGGTAGATGACGAAATTGTCACCTACCTTTTTATATTGTCATGTAAAACGCACGAATGATTAGATGTGTCAGGGTACACTTGAACTATAGAAAGGGGTGTTATCAAGTGACAGTTTTAATTGGTCGTAAAATAAAGAAAGTGTATGGAAAAAAATCAACGGCTCAAGAGGTATTAAAGGGTATTGATTTAGAAGTGAATAAAGGTGAATTTGTAGGCATTATGGGCCCTTCTGGTTCAGGTAAAACCACGCTTTTAAATGTCTTATGCTCAATTGACTTTGCGACAGAAGGTGTTATTGAGATAAACGGTCACAGTTTACGTGGTATGAAAGAAAAAGCTTTAGCAAACTTCCGACGAGAGCAGTTGGGATTCATATTTCAAGACTATAACTTACTAGATACCCTCACAGTAAAGGAAAATATCCTTCTGCCATTAGCTATCAGTAAGTTACCGAAAGCTGTTGCGGAAAGTCGAGTGAAGGAGCTCACTTCTTTGCTTGGAATTACGGAAATTTTAAATAAATACCCCAACGAAATATCAGGTGGACAAAAACAGCGTACCTCTGCTGCACGTGCACTTATTACCAATCCATCATTGGTATTTGCAGACGAACCCACTGGTGCATTAGATTCTAAATCAGCCACAGCCCTTCTTCAAAATCTACAAAATATTAATGAAACAAAAGAGGCAACAATTATGATGGTTACACATGATGCTGTAGCTGCAAGCTTCTGTACACGTGTTTTATTTCTAAAGGATGGGCTTATCTATAGTGAACTTTATAAGGGCGATAAAACAAGGCAGGCCTTTTTCCAAGAAATTATGCATACACAAAGTGTGCTAGGCGGTGACGGGTATGAGTCTTAGTAAGCTAGTGCTTCAAAGTATGAAGAAAAATATGAAGCACTACTATCTGTATTTCTTTGCACTTATTTTTAGTGTTACATTATATTTTTCTTTTGTCACATTGCAAAATAATTCTGAAGTGTGGGCTGCTGTTCAAATGAGTGGAACGGCTGCGGCAGGATTTAAAGCAGCCACTTATATTCTCTATTTTATCGTTTTGTTCTTCGTTCTGTATGCAAATCATTTATTTATGAAGCGTCGAAGTAAGGAAATAGGCTTGTATCAATTGATTGGTATGACTAAGGGGCTAATCGTGCGCTTATTAGCGATTGAAAACATCCTCTTATTTGTTGGAGCCGTTATTATAGGTATGTTGGCTGGCTTCTTTAGCTCTCGTGTGTTTGCCATGATTTTGCTACGTATACTTGAAAAAGAGGCTCTTGTAACCATGACCTTTAGTACACAAGCTTTACAGCAGTCGATGATTGTATTTGCTATTTTATTGATCATCGTTCTTATATAGATGGCCTGGATGATTCATCGCGTTTCATTGTTATCACTATTTAGCGCAGCAAAACAAGCAGATGAGCGTGTGAGACGTTTTAGTGCATTACAGATGGTTATTGGCTTTATGGGTCTTATACTGATTGTTTATGGCTACTATGCGTCTACAAAGCTGTTTGATATCGAATCTGCTGGTAATTTATTTATTAATATGATTATTATTTTAGCTACTACAATAGGTGGAACATTCCTTGTTTTTCGTTTCTCTGTAGCATTTATTATGAATACTATTCGCTTAAAGAAAAAAGGGCATCTATCCATCCAAGATGTATTAGCATTAACACCCATAATGCACCGCATGAAGAGCAATGCAAAGTCATTAACGCTGATCACCGTGTTAACGGGCGTTTCTCTAGGTGTGACGACGCTGTCCTATATCGCCTACTATTCCTCAGAGGCGTCTGCATATAGCCAAGTACCTGGTGATTTCATATTGCTTGAAGAGCAGGGGCATTCATTCTTAGAGAAGTTAGAGGAAAATAACATTGCCTATGATAAAATAGACTATCGTTTGCAGGGAGTAACTGCTTCTGTAGGTCAATTGATGTCTAAAAAGCAGCAGGATAACCCTTTATATACGATGGAGGGGACGATCTATACCATTTCCCTTTCTGATTATCAGCAAAGTGTTCCAGAAGCCAAGTTATCGGGCAACGAGGTTATCCTAACAAACTATGGTGGTTATATGGCCGAGATGTTCCCGTTAGAGAAAGATCATGATTTAGTAGTATCTGCAGGAGAACTTGAAGAAACATTTCATGTCGTTGATGTTCATGATAAGAGTGTTATAAGTGGTATTGTAACGGCTGGGGGCGGAGGACCTATCTTTGTTGTGACAGATGATATGTTTAAAAGTTTAACTACGCAAGCAGCGCTTTATCCTTGGCATCATCAAACGACGATTACTTTAAAATCGAATGAAGATATAGCAGCAGCAGAGAAATTATATATTCAATCAAATGCAGGCATTATTATGGCTGTAGATGATAAGGGGAAAACACAGCAATATACACAATCATCCTACGAAGGAAAACGTAAAGACAATATTGAATCATTAGGTCTTACAATATTTACAACAGCATTTTTAGGATTAGCATTCTTAATGACAACAGGTAGTATTCTATACTTTAAACAAATGTCTGAGGCAGAGGAAGAACGTGGTTCTTATACAATCCTCCGAAAGATTGGATTTGCCGAAAAAGATATCATGAAGGGTATTTATATGAAGCAAGCCTTTAATTTCGGAGTTCCATTAGTTATTGGGTTATTGCATAGCTACTTTGCTGTTAAGTCAGGGTGGTTTTTATTCGGGACAGAGTTAACAGCTCCCTTGTGGATTGCAATGTGCTGTTATATAGCCTTATATACGATTTTTGCGATTCTTTCGGTAGGTTATTATAAAAAAGTTGTACGTGAATCGTTGTAATATTAAATAAGTAGAAATTCGAAAACAGTGTGGTGTTAATACATTACACTGTTTTTTAGTGCAAAAATATTGAAATTGCAAAAAGCCTTGACTTTCAATTATCAGAATAATAAAGTTTAACATGTTAGTAATTTAGTGTATGAAAGTAGAGTGTAACAATGAATGCAGTAATTGCGGCAGTCGCCGTTATGTTAATATTAAGCTTACTTCGTATCAATGTCGTTCTTTCCTTAGTTTTAGGCGCTTTTGTAGGTGGTCTTACAAGTGGGATGGGTATTGAGTCAACCGTTCAATCATTTACAGAAGGATTAGGGGCAGGGGCAACCATTGCATTAAGTTATGGCCTACTTGGGGGCTTTGCGATAGCAATAGCCAAAACAGGAATACCCGAATTAATGATAGCTGGGATGTTAAAGATTTTAAATGGTGAAAGTAATAGAAAAGGTCTAGTGAAGGTATTAATATTTTTCCTTATTTTTGTGATGTCTATTTTATCTCAAAATGTCATTCCTATTCATATTGCCTTCATTCCATTATTAATTCCGCCCATTTTAAAGATTTTAAATATGTTAGAAGTCGATCGACGTATAATTGCAACGTTAATTGCAGTAGGTTTAATTGGTACTTATAGTTTTGTACCTGCTGGTTTTGGAGCAATCTTTCAAGATATCGTTGCTACACAAGTGTCAGAAGCAGGAATGGCCGTATCTTCACGTGATGTACCTGCAGCAATGGGGATTCCTGTATTCGGAATGCTAATTGGATTGATAATCGCCTTTGTTGTATACCGCAAGCCAAGGCATTATAAGCATAGTGAAGTGGTTACGGAATCTTTAAATGTAAATGTCAGCAAATTTATGATGTTTTCGACGGCGCTTGCATTAGTGGTATCACTATGCGCTCAAGTGTTAACAGATTCAATGATTGTGGGTTCGTTTGCAGGTATTATGATTATGTATTTTACAGGTGCACTTAAATGGAAAGAAGCCGATGATATTCTTTCTGAAGGAATGAAGATGATGGCCTTTATTGGCTTTGTTATGATTGCTGCAAATGGTTTTGCAGCGGTTATAAATGCAACAGGTGATGTGGATAGCTTAATTACAAGCTCGATCACCTTACTAGAAGGAAATAGAAGTCTCGCTGTCTTCATCATGTTAGTAATAGGACTAGTTGTGACGATGGGGATAGGTTCATCTTTCGCAACGGTGCCTATCATTGCAACGCTGTTTGTTCCGCTAGCACAAGGTTTAGACATGAGTCCTTTAGCGATTCTATGCTTAATCGGTACAGCGGGTGCTTTAGGAGATGCGGGTTCGCCAGCATCCGATTCTACATTAGGACCAACAGCTGGGCTAAATGTAGACGGCCAGCATCATCATATTTGGGATACCTGTGTTCCGACATTTATCTTCATTAACATACCACTAATCCTGTTTGGCTGGATTGCCTGTGTGTTCTTTCTATAATAAAGAGGTGGTTTCTATAAAGATAGAAACTACTTTTCTTTTTTTGAGTTATTTGGAATGTGCGAAAATGTTGATATGACAACCTTTAGTGTTGCAATATGTAGAGAAATTTTATATACTAATAAACGGCTTAATAAAGCGAAGAAGTAGTAGTATTAAGAATATCTACAACATTTAAAAGAATTTAGCGAAAAGACTTGCTTATTCTTTTTTTATTGTATATAATGTTGAATGTTGGTCTTTGACTGCGATGAAACGAGAGGTTGCCGACACACCCGGCCGCTTTGCCATGGCGGTGTGTGGGAAAATTTTCGTGGAGAATGTCTAGAAAATAGGCGAGAAGGAGGGAAAATAATGGCAAAACAAAAGATTCGTATTCGTTTAAAAGCGTATGATCACCGTATTTTAGATCAGTCTGCTGAGAAAATTGTGGAAACTGCAAAACGTTCAGGTGCAAGTGTATCAGGTCCGATTCCACTTCCAACTGAGAAGTCTGTGTACACAATTCTTCGTGCGGTTCACAAGTACAAAGATTCTCGTGAACAATTCGAAATGCGTACGCATAAACGTCTGATCGATATCGTTAACCCAACGCCACAAACTGTTGATGCGTTAATGAAACTTGATTTACCATCTGGCGTTGATATCGAAATCAAACTTTAATGGTAAAAATAATATAACTTTTCAAAATTTACAGGAGGTGTGACAAATGGCTAAAGGAATCTTAGGTAGAAAAATTGGTATGACACAAGTTTTCGCTGAAAACGGCGATTTAATCCCGGTAACAGTTATCGAAGCTACGCCAAACGTAGTTCTTCAAAAGAAAACTGTTGAAACAGACGGCTACGAAGCAATTCAAGTTGGTTTCGAAGACAAGCGCGTTAAGCTTTCTAACAAACCTCAACAAGGTCACGTAGCAAAAGCGAACACTGCTCCTAAGCGCTTCATTCGTGAATTCCGCAACGTGAACGTTGGAGAATACGAAGTTGGTCAAGAAGTCAAAGTAGAAATTTTCGCAGAAGGCGATGTAATTGATGTAACTGGTGTTACTAAAGGTAAAGGTTTCCAAGGTGTAATTAAACGCCACGGACAATCTCGTGGTCCTATGGCCCACGGTTCTCGTTACCACCGTCGTCCTGGTTCAATGGGTCCAGTTGCTCCGAACCGCGTATTCAAACAAAAGAAATTACCTGGTCAAATGGGTGGCAATGTAGTTACAATCCAAAACTTAGAAATCGTGAAAGTTGATGCGGAGCGTAACTTACTACTTGTTAAAGGTAATGTTCCTGGTTCTAAAAAAGCTCTAGTTACAGTTAAATCTGCAATTAAAGCTAAGTAATCACTTAAGGAAAGGAGGAAACAGGAATGACAAAAGTATCTGTACTTAGTCAAACAGGTGCTTCAGTTGGTGAAATCGAATTAAACGATGCGATCTTCGGAATCGAGCCAAATGAAGCAGTATTATTCGACGCAGTAGTAGCTCAACGTGCTTCTCTTCGTCAAGGTAATCACAAGGTTAAAAACCGTTCTGAGGTTGCTGGTGGTGGTCGTAAACCATGGCGTCAAAAAGGAACTGGTCGTGCTCGTCAAGGTTCTATCCGTTCTCCACAATGGCGCGGCGGTGGTATCGTATTCGGTCCTACTCCACGTAGCTATTCTTATAAATTACCTAAAAAAGTTCGCCGCTTAGCTCTTAAATCTGCTTTATCAGCTAAAGTAGTAGAACAAAACTTCTTAGTTCTTGATGCTCTAACTCTAGCAGCACCAAAAACAAAAGAATTCACAAAAATTCTTAAAGATCTTTCTTTAGAGAAAAAATCTTTATTCGTAACTGCTGACCTAGATGAAAACGTAGCATTATCTGCTCGTAACATCCCAGGTGTAACAGTTTTAACTGCAAATGGAATCAACGTTCTTGATCTATTAGGTCATGAAAAAGTTGTATTCACTAAATCTGCAGTAGAAAAAGTTGAGGAGGTGCTTGGATAATGGAAGCACGTGATATTTTAAAACGTCCGGTCATTACTGAGCGTTCTTCAGAACTTATGGCAGAGAAAAAGTATACTTTCGAAGTAGACACTCGCGCTAACAAAACTCAAGTAAAAGACGCTGTAGAAGAAATCTTTGGCGTAAAAGTTGAGAAAGTAAACGTTCTTAACTACAAAGGTAAATTCAAGCGCGTTGGCCGTTACGGTGGTTACACTAACAAACGTCGTAAAGCGATTGTTAAATTAACTGCTGATAGCAAAGAAATTGAATTATTCGAAGTGTAATCCTTAATGGATTTATGATTTGAACACTCAAGAAGGAGGGAAAACACAATGGCGATTAAAAAGTATAAACCTACCTCTAATGGTCGTCGTAACATGACGTCATTAGACTTTGCGGAAATTACAACTAACAAGCCTGAGAAATCATTGCTTGAACCAACTAAACGCAAAGCTGGTCGTAACAACCAAGGTAAAATCACTGTTCGTCATCATGGTGGTGGTCATAAGAAGCAATACCGTGTTATCGATTTCAAACGTGTTAAAGATGGCATTCCGGCAAAAGTTGCTACTATTGAATATGATCCAAACCGTTCTGCGAATATCGCATTAATCAACTACGCTGATGGAGCAAAAGCTTACATCTTAGCACCAAAAGGTCTAGAGGTTGGTCAAACAATCGTTTCTGGTCCAGATGCTGATATTAAAGTAGGTAATGCATTACCATTAGCAAACATTCCAATGGGTACTACAATCCATAACATCGAGTTAAAACCTGGTAAAGGTGGACAATTAGTACGTTCAGCTGGTACTTCTGCTCAAGTACTTGGTCGTGAAGATAAGTACGTAATCGTTCGTCTTCAATCTGGTGAAGTACGTTTAGTGTTAGCTACTTGCCGCGCTACAATCGGTCAAGTTGGTAACGAACAACACGAACTTGTACACATCGGTAAAGCAGGTCGTAGCCGTTGGTTAGGTAAACGCCCAGAAGTTCGTGGTTCTGTAATGAACCCTAACGATCACCCACACGGTGGTGGTGAAGGACGTTCTCCAATCGGACGTAAATCACCAATGACTCCTTGGGGTAAACCAGCACTTGGTTACAAAACTCGTAAGAAGAAAAATAAATCGGATAAATTTATTATCCGTAGTCGTAAAAAATAAAGTGGTTAAACTACGGTTCTATGTGAGAGCCGTGGTGGAATCACGGAGGGAGGTTCCTACATGGGTCGCAGCTTGAAAAAAGGACCTTTTGTTGATGACCACTTAATGAAAAAAGTGGAAGTACAAGAGGCTTCTGAGAAAAAACAAGTTATCAAAACTTGGTCACGCCGTTCTACAATCTTCCCGAACTTCATCGGTTTAACGATTGCTGTATATGATGGACGTAAACATGTTCCTGTATACGTAACAGAAGATATGGTAGGCCATAAACTTGGTGAGTTCGCACCGACACGTACTTACAAAGGTCACGGTGCAGACGACAAGAAAACAAGACGCTAATTTTGAGAGGAGGTAAATCCTAATGACACAAGCTAAAGCTATCGCTCGTACAGTACGCATTGCTCCTCGCAAAGTACGTCTAGTTGTAGACTTAATCCGAGGTAAGCAAGTTGGTGAAGCAGTTGCAATTTTACGTCATACTCCAAAAGCGGCGTCTCCAGTCGTTGAGAAAGTATTAAAATCTGCAGTTGCTAATGCTGAGCACAACTACGATCTTGACATCAACTCTTTAGTAGTTTCTGAAGTGTTCGTTGATGAAGGTCCAACTTTAAAACGTTTCCGTCCACGTGCGCAAGGACGTGCAAGCGCAATTAACAAACGCACAAGCCACATCACTCTAGTGGTATCTGAGAAGAAGGAGGGTTAATCCGTGGGTCAAAAAGTACATCCAATAGGACTGCGCGTTGGTATTATTCGTGACTGGGAGTCAAAATGGTACGCTGAAAAAGACTATGCAACTCTACTTCACGAAGACATCAAAGTGCGTAAATATATTGAAACGGCTCTTAAAGACGCTTCTGTTTCTAAAGTAGAAATCGAACGTGCTGCAAACCGTGTAAACATTACAATTCACACTGCGAAACCAGGTATGGTAATCGGTAAAGGTGGTACGGAAGTTGAAAACCTTCGTAAATACCTTAGCGAGTTAACTGGTAAACGTGTACACATCAACATCATTGAAATTAAACGTGCAGATCTTGACGCTCGTCTAGTAGCTGAAAACATCGCTCGTCAATTAGAAAACCGTGTATCATTCCGTCGTGCGCAAAAGCAAGCGATCCAACGCACAATCCGCGCTGGTGCAAAAGGAATTAAAACACAAGTATCTGGTCGTTTAGGTGGCGCTGATATCGCGCGTGCTGAACACTATAGTGAAGGAACTGTTCCACTTCATACTCTACGTGCTGACATTGACTATGCACACGCAGAAGCTGACACTACTTACGGTAAATTAGGCGTTAAAGTATGGATCTACCGTGGTGAAGTTCTTCCTACGAAGAAATCTGTGGAAGGAGGCAAATAATATGTTATTGCCTAAACGCGTAAAATACCGTCGTGAACACCGCGGCAACATGCGTGGCGAAGCGAAAGGCGGCAAAGAAGTATCATTCGGCGAGTGGGGCTTACAAGCTCAAACTGCTAGCTGGATTACTAACCGTCAAATCGAATCTGCCCGTATCGCGATGACTCGTTACATGAAACGTGGCGGTAAAGTTTGGATTAAAATCTTCCCACACAAACCTTACACTAAAAAACCTCTAGAAGTCCGCATGGGTTCTGGTAAAGGTTCTCCTGAAGGTTGGGTAGCAGTAGTAAAACCAGGAAAAATTATGTTCGAAATTGCTGGTGTATCTGAAGAGATTGCACGTGAAGCACTTCGTTTAGCATCACATAAGCTTCCTGTTAAATGTAAGATCGTAAAACGTCAAGAAACTGGTGGTGAATCTAATGAAAGCTAATGAAATCCGTGACCTTGCCACTTCTGAAATTGAATTAAAAGTGAAATCACTGAAAGAAGAGCTTTTCAACCTTCGCTTCCAATTGGCGACTGGTCAATTAGAAAACACAGCTCGTATTCGTGAAGTGCGTAAAGCAATCGCGCGTATGAAAACTGTTATTCGTGAAAGAGAAATCAGTGCAAATAACTGATAAAGGAGGTTTTCAAGTATGACTGAGCGTAATCAACGCAAAGTTTACACGGGCCGCGTAGTTTCAGATAAAATGGACAAAACTGTTACTGTTTTAGTTGAAACTCACAAAAAGCACAAGCTTTACGGTAAACGTGTAAAATACTCTAAAAAGTTTAAAGCTCATGATGAGCAAAACCAAGCGAAAATCGGTGATATCGTACGTATCATGGAGACTCGCCCGCTATCAGCTACTAAACGTTTCCGTCTAGTTGAAGTTGTAGAAAAAGCGGTTATTATTTAATAACTATTTCGGAACAACCATTTCCGAAGGGAGGTAACCTAAGTGATCCAACAAGAAAGTCGTATGAAAGTTGCTGACAACTCAGGTGCACGTGAAGTTCTTACAATTAAAGTGCTTGGTGGCTCTGGCCGTAAAACTGCTAACATCGGTGATATCGTTGTTTGTACAGTTAAGAAAGCAACACCAGGTGGCGTTGTCAAGAAGGGTGACGTTGTTAAAGCTGTTATCGTTCGTACTAAATCAGGCGTACGTCGTAAAGACGGAACGTACATCAAATTTGATGAAAATGCTTGTGTAATTATTCGTGATGATAAATCACCACGCGGAACTCGTATTTTCGGACCTGTTGCACGTGAATTACGTGACAGCAACTTCATGAAAATCGTTTCTCTAGCTCCAGAAGTTCTTTAATTTCATGATAGTGCCAATCAAGGAGGTGCGACAGCATGCATGTAAAAAAAGGTGACAAGGTTAAGGTTATCACTGGTAAGGACAAAGGCAAAGAAGGAGTAATCCTAGCTGCTTTCCCTAAACAAGATCGCGTTCTTGTTGAAGGTGTGAATATCGTGAAAAAGCACGTTAAACCTAACCAATTGAATCCACAAGGTGGGATTGTAAGCCAAGAGGCTGCAATTCACGTTTCGAACGTAATGCTAATCGATCCTAAATCTGGCGAGCCGACTCGTGTAGGTTATAAAATCGAAAACGGTAAAAAAGTTCGTGTTGCAAAAAAATCAGGTGCAGTAATCGACTAATTAGTAAATAAAAGAAGGGAGGTACACACATGAGCCGCCTAAAAGAAAAATATTTAAATGAAGTTTCTCCTGCTCTTATGAGCAAATTTGGATATAAATCAGTTATGCAATTGCCGAAAGTTGACAAAATCGTTATCAACATGGGTGTTGGTGATGCTGTTCAAAACTCTAAAGCATTAGATGCAGCTGTAGAAGAATTAACAATTATCACTGGTCAAAAACCAGTTGTAACTAAAGCGAAAAAATCGATCGCAGGTTTCCGTTTACGTGAAGGTATGCCAATCGGTGCTAAAGTTACATTACGCGGTGAGCGTATGTATGAATTCTTGGACAAATTAATCTCAATCTCACTTCCTCGTGTACGTGACTTCCGTGGTGTTTCTAAAAAAGCATTCGATGGTCGCGGTAACTACACTCTAGGTGTTAAAGAGCAACTAATTTTCCCAGAAATCGATTACGATAAAGTTTCAAAAGTACGCGGTATGGACATCGTGATCGTAACGACAGCGAACTCTGACGAAGAAGCTCGCGAGTTATTGACACAATTCGGTATGCCGTTCCAAAAGTAATTTAAACAAGGAGGGCGAAAACGTGGCTAAAAAATCTATGATCGTTAAACAACAACGTAAGCAAAAGTTTAAAGTGCAAGAATATACACGTTGTGAACGCTGTGGCCGTCCACACTCTGTATATCGCAAATTTAAACTTTGCCGTATTTGTTTCCGAGAACTTGCATATAAGGGACAAATTCCTGGCGTGAAAAAAGCCAGCTGGTAATCCCCTAATTTGGGAAGGAGGTAAATGTAATGACAATGACTGATCCGATTGCAGATATGCTTACTCGCATTCGTAATGCGAACATGGTTCGTCACGAGAAGTTAGAAGTACCGGCTTCCAACGTGAAAAAAGAAATCGCTGAAATTTTAAAGCGTGAAGGTTTCGTACGTGACGTAGAATACGTGGAAGACAACAAGCAAGGTATTATCCGTATCTTCTTAAAATACGGTAAAGATAACGAGCGTGTTATCACTGGCTTAAAACGTATTTCTAAACCTGGTTTACGTGTATATGCTAAAACAAATGAAGTGCCTAAAGTACTGAACGGTCTTGGTATCGCTTTAGTGTCAACTTCACAAGGTTTATTAACAGATAAAGAAGCTCGCGCTAAACAAGTTGGCGGCGAAGTTCTAGCATACGTTTGGTAATTAGCAATAAATGAATGGAGGTGCAACTAAATGTCTCGTGTAGGTAAAAAAATTATCGAGGTACCAGCTAACGTAACTGTTACTGTTGCAGCTGACAACACTGTTACTGTTAAAGGTCCTAAAGGCGAACTTGTTCGTTCTTTCCACCAAGATATGAAAATTGAGCAAGAGGGTAACGTAATCTCTGTATCACGTCCTTCTGAATCAAAAGAACACCGCACAAACCACGGTACTACTCGTGCGCTTCTAGCGAACATGGTTACTGGTGTTTCTGCAGGTTTCGAAAAAGCTTTAGAACTTATCGGTGTTGGTTACCGTGCGCAATTACAAGGCAAAAAACTTGTACTTAACGTAGGTTATTCACATCCAGTAGAGTTCACACCTGAAGATGGTCTTGAAATTGAAGTTCCTTCTAACACTAAAATCATCATTAAAGGTATCAGCAAAGAGCGCGTTGGTGCTCTTGCATCTAACATCCGTGACGTTCGTCCACCAGAGCCATATAAAGGTAAAGGTATCCGTTACGAAGGCGAATACGTTCGTCGTAAAGAAGGTAAAACAGGTAAATAATGCTGCCTAAGCATTAGAAAGGAGTGACCCTTGTGATTACGAAACAGGATAAAAATCAAGTTCGTAAAAAACGTCATGCGCGAGTTCGTTCTAAAATTTCGGGTACTGCAGAGCGTCCACGCTTAAATGTATTCCGTTCTAACAAGAACATCTACGCTCAACTTATCGATGACGTAGCAGGTGTAACAATTGTTAGCGCATCTTCTCAAGAAAAAGGTTTTGAAGGTACTGGTAGCAATGTTGACACTGCATCAAAAATCGGTGAAACAATCGCGAAACGCGCTGCGGAAAAAAATATTACTGCTGTAGTTTTTGACCGTGGTGGTTACTTATATCATGGACGCGTAAAAGCTTTAGCTGAAGCTGCACGTGAGAATGGTTTAGAATTTTAATAAGAAGGAGGGACACATTTCATGAGTCGAATTGACGCAAACAAACTTGGAGAACTTGAAGAACGCGTAGTTACTATTAACCGTGTTGCTAAAGTTGTTAAAGGTGGACGTCGCTTCCGCTTCACAGCACTAGTTGTTGTTGGCGATAGAAACGGTCATGTAGGTTTCGGTACTGGTAAAGCTCAAGAGGTTCCAGATGCTATCCGTAAAGCTGTTGAAGATGCGAAGAAAAACTTAGTAGAAGTGCCACGTGTTGGTGGAACAACTCCACACTTAGTGCTTGGTCGCTTCGGTGCAGGAGAAATCTTAATTAAACCTGCTGCTCCTGGTACAGGGGTTATCGCTGGTGGTCCAGTACGTGCAGTACTAGAACTTGCTGGTATTACTGATATTCTTTCAAAATCTCTTGGATCTAACACACCAATCAACATGGTACGTGCAACTGTTCAAGGTTTAACTGAATTAAAACGCGTAGAGGACGTAGCTAAATTACGTGGTAAATCAGTGGAAGAAATATTAGGATAAGGGGGGAAAGATAATGGCTAACAAATTAGAAATCACCCTTACTAAATCTGTGATTGGTACTAAACCTGCACAACGCAAAACAGTTGAAGCTTTAGGTTTACGTAAATTACACCAAACTGTAGAGAAAGCTGATAACGCAGCTACTCGCGGCATGCTTGATAAAGTAGCTCACTTAGTTACTGTAAAAGAAATTTAATTTCCAATTATTGAACAAGGAGGTGCCACCCACTATGAAACTGCATGAGTTAAAACCAGCAGAAGGTTCTCGTAAGCAACGCAACCGCGTTGGTCGTGGTATCGGTTCTGGTAACGGTAAAACAGCAGGTAAAGGTCATAAAGGTCAAAACGCTCGTTCTGGTGGCGGTGTACGCCCAGGCTTTGAAGGCGGTCAGAACCCATTATTCCGTCGTTTACCAAAACGTGGCTTTACGAACATTAACCGTAAAGAATACGCTATCGTTAACCTAGATGCTTTAAACCGTTTCGAAGACGGTGCAGAGGTAACTGCTGCATTATTACTTGAAACTGGTCTAGTGAGCAATGAAAAAGCTGGAATTAAAGTTCTAGGCAATGGAACGCTTAATAAAAAGCTTACTGTCAAAGCTCATAAATTCTCAGCTTCAGCGAAAGAAGCAATCGAGAATGCCGGCGGAACTACTGAGGTGATTTAATGTTTCAGACAATCTCTAACTTTATGCGTGTTCGAGATATAAGAAATAAAATCATTTTCACACTTTTAATGTTAATCGTTTTTCGTATTGGAACTTTCATTCCAGTACCTAACGTTGACGCTAATGTATTAAAGGCAACTGATGAGTTTAACCTCGTTGGTTTCCTCAATACTTTTGGCGGTGGTGCTTTAAAGAACTTCTCGATCTTTGCGATGGGGATTATGCCTTACATCACAGCCTCAATTATTGTTCAGTTATTGCAAATGGACGTAGTACCGAAGTTTGCTGAATGGGCAAAGCAAGGTGAAGTCGGAAGACGTAAACTTGCACAATTTACACGCTACTTTACTATTATTCTTGCTTTCATTCAATCATTCGCAATGTCATTCGGTTTTAATAGAATGTATGGCGGGTCATTGATTAAGGAAGAAGGAGTTTTAACATACGTTATAATTTCTATTGTATTAACAGCGGGTACAGCATTCCTAGTATGGCTTGCTGATCAAATTACTGCGCATGGCGTTGGTAATGGTATTTCTGTTGTAATTTTCGCAGGTATCGTTGCGGCATTACCTACAGGTATCAACCAAATCTATGCACAACAAATCGAGGGTGCTGGTGATAAGTTATTTATCAACCTAATTATCCTTGGTCTACTTGTTTTAATTTTGCTTGCGGTTGTTATTGGAGTTATCTACGTGCAACAAGCACTACGTAAAATTCCAATTCAATATGCAAAACGAGTTACTGGACGTAACCAACAGACTGGTGGTCAACAAACGCATTTACCGTTAAAAGTAAATGCTGCAGGGGTTATTCCTGTAATCTTTGCTTCAGCGTTTATGATGACACCTCGTACGTTAGTTCCGTTCTTCGGTGAAAATAATGTTACAACATTCATAAATAACGCGTTTGATCATACAAAACCTGTTGGAATGATTATTTATGTAGCATTAATCATCGCATTCACATATTTCTATGCATTCGTACAAGTGAATCCAGAAAATGTGGCTGATAACTTGAAAAAGCAAGGTGCTTATATTCCAGGTATTCGTCCTGGTGAAAACACTCAAACGTATTTAACAAGCGTGTTATATCGTCTGACATTTGTCGGCGCGATTTTCTTAACTGTTATTTCAGTAATGCCGGTTATATTCATAAACTTTATGAATCTACCTGCCTCAGTGCAGATCGGTGGTACTAGTATTATTATCGTAGTCGGCGTAGCGCTCGAAACGATGAAGCAGCTAGAATCTCAACTTGTTAAACGTCACTACAAAGGCTTTATGAAATAATGTTGGTTTTTAGGGAACGTTCCATCGTTTCCTTTAATCAGCAAACCTTTTGTGGGAGGAATATTTCCTAATGAATATCGTTTTAATGGGTCTGCCAGGTGCTGGTAAAGGTACGCAGGCAGATAAAATTGTTGAGAAGTACGCAATTCCTCATATTTCTACAGGCGATATGTTCCGTGCTGCAATTAAAGAAGGTACTGAACTTGGCTTACAAGCTAAATCGTTTATGGATCAAGGTGCACTTGTACCTGATGAAGTAACGATTGGTATTGTTCGTGAGCGACTGGCTAAACCTGATTGTGAAAAAGGATTCTTATTAGATGGTTTCCCACGTACTGTTCCTCAAGCTGAAGCTCTAGATAGCATTCTTGCTGATCTAGGTAAAGCTATTGAGCATACATTAAACATTCAAGTTGAAAAGGATGAGTTAATTGCTCGCCTTTCAGGTCGACGTATTTGTAAAACTTGTGGTACATCCTATCATTTAATTTTCAATCCTCCTGCTGAGGAAGGGAAATGTGATAAAGATGGTGGCGAGCTTTATACACGTGCAGATGATAATCCTGAAACGGTTGCGAACCGTCTGGAAGTAAATATGAAACAAGCACAACCTCTACTTGATTTCTATCAAGCTAAAGGTGTGTTAACTAATATAGATGGACAGCAAGATATTAACAAAGTGTTTGCTGATCTTGATGCTCTATTACAGGGCAGCCGCAGCTGATACCCGGCTCCGGGCGCAGAGTACTGCTTCCGCGGGAGGCATGCGGGAGCAACAACGAAACATAATTTTTTTGAGAGTTGCAAAAGCATATTGTGCCCGGTATATATTTCTTCTTAAAAGTGCAACATACCTTTTGGAGGAGTATAATGGGTTTCGTGGAAGCATCTGTGTAACGGGTATGAATATCTCATCCAAGACATTCCGGTATTCGTGTAAACATGGGAGATTCAGTGCCCTTACTGGTTCTGTATATTCCGTGGATTGTGTGAAGCGAAACCAGACGAGCGTCTTTCAAACATCTCTCATACAATCCAAACATATGTTGAAACGAGGTTGCTTCTAAAGTTGCAGCAGATATCCGTTTGATGTAACGATGAGAACTTTAATTTGCATATAGAGAGGAGACAGAGTAGATGGCGAAAGATGATGTAATTGAAGTCGAAGGGACAGTTGTTGAGACTTTGCCAAACGCGATGTTTAAGGTAGAATTAGAAAATGGACATGTGATTCTAGCACACGTATCTGGTAAGATTCGTATGCACTTTATCCGTATTCTACCTGGAGATAAGGTTACTATTGAGTTATCTCCTTATGATTTAACTCGCGGTCGTATCACATACCGTTTTAAATAATCTTTTGCGCTCCGGACTACTAAGGAGGTTAGGTTAGATGAAAGTGAGACCATCTGTGAAACCGATCTGCGAAAAATGTAAAGTAATTCGCCGACGCGGTAAAGTAATGGTAATCTGTGAAAATCCTAAACATAAACAAAAACAAGGTTAATTCTAAAGGAGGTGCACAACGTACATGGCACGTATTGCTGGTGTTGATATTCCTCGCGACAAACGCGTTGTAATTTCATTAACGTACATTTTCGGTATTGGTAAAACTACAGCTCAGAAAGTACTAGCTGATGCAGGTATTTCAGAAGATACACGCGTACGCGACTTAACTGAAGATGAGTTAAACAAAATCCGTGAACAATTAGATTCTTACAAACTTGAAGGTGACTTACGTCGCGAAACTTCATTAAATATTAAACGTCTGATGGAAATCGGTTCATTCCGTGGTATCCGTCACCGTCGTGGCTTACCTGTTCGTGGTCAAAATACGAAGAACAATGCGCGTACGCGTAAAGGTCCTCGTAAAACAGTTGCGAACAAGAAAAAATAATTGGTAAAGGAGGTTCCTTCTTAACATGGCTCGTAAACAACAAACTCGTAAACGTCGTGTGAAAAAGAATATCGAATCTGGTATCGCACACATTCGTTCTACATTTAACAATACAATCGTAACGATTACAGATATGCAAGGTAACGCTGTATCTTGGTCAAGTGCTGGTGCTCTTGGTTTCCGTGGTTCACGTAAATCTACACCATTCGCTGCTCAAATGGCTGCAGAAACTGCTGCTAAAACATCCCTTGAACATGGTCTGAAAACGTTGGAAGTAACTGTTAAAGGTCCTGGTGCTGGTCGTGAAGCTGCTATTCGTGCACTTCAAGCTGCTGGTTTAGAAGTAACTGCTATTAAAGACGTTACTCCAGTTCCTCACAATGGTTGCCGTCCGCCAAAACGTCGTCGCGTGTAATGGGTGCGTCTCATATTGTATGAGAACATCATTTTTTGTACAGACTGTCTTGTGCAGATAATAAACGATACGTCATTGACGATCGAATCTATGATGGAAAGAACCTATACATTCGATGTTTTGAAGGAGGGTAAATAAAATGATCGAAATTGAAAAACCAAAGATTGAAACGGTGGAGATCAGCGAAGATTCCAAATATGGAAAGTTTGTTGTAGAACCGCTTGAACGCGGATATGGAAACACTTTGGGTAATTCTTTACGTCGTATCCTTCTGTCTTCATTACCAGGAGCTGCTGTCACTTCAATTCAAATTGATGGTGTTCTTCACGAATTCTCAACTGTAGAAGGCGTAGTAGAAGATGTAGCTTCAATCATTTTGAACGTGAAAAAACTAGCTCTTAAAATCTACTCTGACGAAGAAAAAGTTATTGAGATTGATGTTAAAGGCGATGGTACAGTTACGGCTGCTGACATTACACATGACAGTGACGTGGAAATTTTAAACCCAGATCTATATATTGCAACAATCGCTAAAAACGGTCATTTACGTATGCGTATGTATGCACAACGCGGCCGTGGTTACACTCCTGCTGATCAAAACAAACGTGAGGATCTTCCTATCGGCGTGATCCCGATCGACTCTATTTACACTCCAGTATCACGCGTCAATTTCCAAGTGGAAAATACTCGTGTAGGTCAGTCTTCTGACTACGACAAACTTTCTCTTGATGTGTGGACAGATGGCAGCATCGGTCCGAAAGAGGCGATTTCGCTCGGAGCAAAAATTTTAACCGAGCATCTTAACATCTTCGTTGGCATGACAGATGAGGCACAAACTGCTGAAATCATGGTCGAAAAAGAAGAAGATCAAAAAGAAAAAGTTTTAGAGATGACTATCGAAGAACTTGATCTTTCTGTTCGTTCTTATAACTGTTTAAAACGCGCTGGTATTAATACAGTACTAGAACTTGCGAATAAATCAGAAGACGATATGATGAAAGTTCGTAACCTTGGACGTAAGTCATTAGAAGAAGTAAAAGCGAAGTTAGAAGAGCTTGGTTTAGGATTACGCAAAGAAGACTAAGCGATTTAAACACAACTAACAAGATCAGATTTTTTTCTATAAAGGAGGGAAACATCCATGGGTTACAGAAAACTTGGTCGTACAAGTTCTCAACGTAAAGCGATGTTACGTGACTTAGCTACTGATTTAATCATCAACGAGCGCATCGAAACTACTGAGGCTCGCGCTAAAGAAGTACGTAAAGCTGTTGAAAAAATGATTACTTTAGGTAAACGCGGAGATTTACATGCACGCCGTCAAGCTGCTGCATTCGTCCGTCGTGAACTAGTAACAACGACTGATGCAGAAGGTAACGAAACAACATCATTTGCACTTCAAAAGTTATTTGATGATGTTGCACCACGTTATGCTGAGCGTCAAGGTGGTTACACTCGTATTCTTAAAGTAGGTCCTCGTCGTGGTGACGGTGCACCTGTTGTTGTGATTGAACTAGTTTAATCATAAGAGAAAACTTGTGGTGAAGAGGGTGGGAATCACCACCCTCTTTCTTTATAAATGATTTATACGACAAATAATTAAGCTGAGCGTTATGATGAGCGGACACTTAAGGGTGTGGCGTCTCGTTTAGCTCTCCGCACCTCATTCAGGAGAAATAAGGGCTTGAGCACCCGTATTTCTTGTAAATGTAACGACTAGCGCATTTCTATCGAATGAGGTGCGCGCTTTTTTATTAGATTAGATGGCGCCAATTTGTGGTGCTTTTTTTAATATATGGATGGTATTTTGTTATTTAATAAGCCATTATTAATTTGAGTTGTTATTGTAGTATTTTTCTTTTATCGACATACGGATTGTAGTAGAATTCATACATAAAAAAGTGTAAGTTAGTTAGTAGAGCTGAGCGTAGAGAGAGGAGTTCTAGATATGCCTGAAATTTTATCTTTAAATAATGTGACTTTTTCATATACACCAGAAATTCAAAACAGTCGTAATGCTGTTGAAAATGTTAGCTTTGCTGTTGAAGAAGGCGAATGGATAGCTATAGTCGGACATAATGGTTCGGGTAAGTCCACGATTGCTAAGCTGATGAATGGTTTATTATTTCCTCAGCAGGGAGATGTGCGAATACTACGAGAACCCTTAAATGAAGAAAATCTTTGGGAATCCCGCTCCTTAATGGGAATGGTTTTTCAAAATCCTGACAATCAATTTGTTGGTGCAACGGTACAGGATGATGTTGCATTTGCTTTGGAAAACAATGGCATCCCCTTTGAAGAAATGGTGAAGCGTGTACATGCGGCACTGGACCAAGTAAAAATGAGTCAGTTTTTAGACCATGAGCCACATCATTTATCTGGTGGACAGAAACAGCGTGTTGCCATTGCTGGGGCACTTGCATTAAAGCCAAAGCTTTTAATTTTAGATGAGGCGACATCCATGTTAGATCCTCAGGGACGTGCAGAGGTTTTACAAACTGTCCAAACATTACGTGCGGAAACAGGATTAACAGTTTTATCTATTACACATGATTTAGAAGAGGCAATGTTAGCAGATCGTGTTCTTTTTATGAATGATGGTAAGAAATTTGCAGAAGGCACACCTGCTGAAATCTTTGCACTAGGGGACAAGTTGGTTGAATTTGGACTGGATTTGCCATTTGCCTTAAAGTTATCAAAGCTATTGCAAAAGGAAGGTGTTCCATTAATGGGACAACATATGACAGAAGAAGAGTTGGTGAATGATTTATGGACATCAAACTTCAACAAGTAAGCTATGCCTATGCAAAAGGAACTCCCTTTGAAAAACGGGCATTATTCGATGTAGATTTTGACATCCCATCCCATACTTATCAAGCGATTATTGGCCATACTGGTTCTGGAAAATCAACGATTCTTCAGCATTTTAACGCACTTCTAAGACCTACTTCAGGAGAAGTACATATTGGGGATCGCATAATTGTCGCTGGTAAAAAAGCAAAGGATTTAAAAGCAGTACGACAAAAGGTAGGTATTGTCTTTCAATTTCCGGAGCATCAATTATTTGAAGAGACAGTGTTAAAGGATATTATGTTTGGTCCAATGAACTTTGGTATATCAGAGGAGGAAGCTGAAGCTCGTGCAAGAGAACTTGTCAGCTTAGTTGGTTTACCTGATAACGTTCTGGATAAATCACCATTCGATTTATCAGGCGGTCAAATGCGTCGAGTAGCTATTGCAGGTGTTTTAGCGATGGATCCAGAGGTTATTGTATTAGATGAACCAACAGCAGGCCTTGATCCACGAGGTCAAAAAGAAATTATGGATATGTTTTATCAGCTGCATCAAGAACGTCATCTTACAACCATTCTAGTGACCCATAGTATGGAGGATGCAGCTCGTTATGCAGATAATATTGTGATCATGCATGAAGGAAAGAATGTCTTAAGTGGAACACCACGAGTTATTTTTAAAGATGTTGATACCTTAAAGAAATTCCGTTTGGAGCCACCACGTATTGTCCGCTTTCAACAAAAGATCGAGCATATGATGGGTCATTCTTTGTCTAAGGTTTGTTTGACAGAGGAGGAGCTTGCTGCTGAAATTGCTCAAGCGCTCAGAGAGGAGCGTGCGGAGTCATGATGGAAAAAATGATCTTTGGCCGCTTCTTACCGGGTAATTCACCCGTGCATAAACTTGATCCACGGTCAAAGCTAATCTTTGTGTTCGCCTTTATTATTATTGTGTTTTTGGCTAATAATACGGTGACATATGCCATGTTACTCGCTTTCACGCTACTGATTGTCTTAGTATCGCGCATTCGTCTGTATTTTTTAATTAATGGTCTCAAACCTGTGCTCTTTTTAATGGCCTTCACATTCCTTCTCCATATTTTTATGACAAAGGAAGGCGTCCCTATTTTTGAATCAAAATTCATTACGATTTATGATGAAGGGATTAAACGGGGAATATTCATTTCAATCCGTTTTCTAGTATTAGTATTTATGACGTCAATTTTAACGTTAACAACATCACCTATTTCTATTACAGATGGTATTGAAGTTCTGTTGAATCCATTAAAAGCAATAAAAGTACCTGTCCATGAATTGGCTTTAATGATGTCCATCTCATTACGCTTTATTCCAACCCTAATGGATGAGACGGACAAGATTATGAAGGCTCAAATGGCACGGGGCTCTGATTTATCATCTGGACCAATTAAGGACCGTATAAAGGCAGTAGTGCCGTTGCTTGTCCCGCTCTTTGTCAGCGCCTTTAAGCGAGCGGAGGATTTAGCAACAGCGATGGAAGTAAGAGGCTATCGTGGTGGAGAAGGACGTACAAGATACCGTAGGCTAAAATGGGATATGGGGGACACATTTGCGCTTGTATTATTAGTAGCAATAGGCGTATTGCTATTCTTCTATAGAAGTTAAAGGAGTAGGCTTTATGCGACGATTAAAAGTAATTATAAGCTATGATGGAACGCTTTTTTCTGGCTACCAAGTACAGCCAGGGGAGCGCACAGTGCAGGCTGAGCTTGAGCGTGTTCTAGCCATTATGCATAAGGGAGAAAAGGTGAAGGTAACTGCAAGTGGCCGTACTGATGCTAGAGTTCATGCGACAGGGCAAACTTTGCATTTTGATACACCACTTTCCATCCCAACAGAAAAGTATAGTAAGGCTTTGAATGTGCAACTACCTAGAGATATTCGCGTATTATCGGTAGAGGAAGTGGCACATGATTTTCATGCGCGTTACAGCGTGGCTGGGAAGCGATACCGTTATATTTGGTCTTGTGAGCCTATTCAAAGTCCATTCCGCAGATATTACACTGTGGAGACAAATGGAGTTAAACCCGACGTAGAGGCGATGCAAGAGGCTGCTAAGGCTATCATTGGTACACATGACTTTTCTTGTTTTTGTGCAGCGAATACAAGCGTGAAAGATAAAGTACGCACAGTAACAATGCTGCAGTTTGAATGGCATGGAGAGGAGCTACATATGGTGATTGAAGGTAATGGCTTCTTATATAATATGGTACGTATTATTGCAGGTACTCTTTGGGAGGTTGGCATTGGTCGACGGAAGATCGACAATGTGTCGCAGGTAGTTGCTTTAGGGGATCGTGATAAGGCAGGAAAAACCGCACCACCACAAGGTCTATACTTAGAAAAAGTGTTCTATTAGTGGTGTTCTACAATTCTGAACAACTTCACCAGGTGTTTAATGAAATTGCTTGACTTTAAAAGTCATTCATTATATGATAACAGATGGTATTTTCATTACCACCACAAATAAGCCCCGAAACTTATAGTGTAGTCTAATGAAAAATAACGGTAATCGAATCGATTAGGAGGATATATACATGCGTACAACATTCATGGCTAAAGGTCACGAAGTAGACCGTAAATGGTTAGTAGTTGATGCAGAAGGCCAAACTCTTGGACGTTTAGCTTCTGAAGTAGCTGCAATCTTACGTGGTAAACATAAACCAACATTCACACCAAACGTTGACACAGGTGATCACGTAATCATCATCAACGCTGACAAAATCCATTTAACTGGTAACAAATTAGAGGGTAAACTTTACCGTCACCACACTCAATTTGCGGGTGGTTTAAAAACTCGTACTGCTGGTGAAATGTTAGATAAATACCCAACAAGAATGATCGAATTAGCAGTTAAAGGAATGCTTCCTAAAAACTCTTTAGGTCGTAAAATGTTCACTAAACTTAATGTTTACACTGGAACAGAGCATCCACATGCTGCACAAAAACCAGAAGCATACGAGCTTCGCGGATAATATAAATTAAGAGGAGGATATTACTTTGGCACAAGTTCAATACATCGGCACTGGTCGCCGTAAAAGCTCTGTAGCTCGCGTACGTTTAGTACCAGGTACAGGTAAAATTGTTATCAACAAACGTGAAATCGAAGAATACGTACCATTCGCTGCATTACGCGAAGTAATTAAACAACCATTAGTAGCTACTGAAACTACAGGAAGCTATGATATCCACGTAAACGTTAACGGTGGTGGATACACTGGTCAAGCTGGTGCTGTTCGTCACGGTATCGCTCGTGCTCTACTTCAAGTAGACCCAGATTTCCGTGCTGCATTAAAATCAGCTGGATTACTTACTCGTGATTCACGCATGAAAGAACGTAAAAAACCAGGTCTACGCGGCGCTCGTCGTGCACCTCAGTTCTCAAAACGTTAATATCGGCTTTTCAAGACTCTTTTCACTTATGTGGAAAGGGTCTTTTTTGTTTTTAGGTGCGTAGGATAAAAATCTCTAATACAGAATGGTCTTCTTAGACACATTTTTCAATCGCTAAGAAGTGATTTATTCATCATATAGATTCAAAATTCTAAAGAAACATGAAGACCTTAATCTATGTTGAGTACTTATAAAAAAGTTATGATAATCATTTACTAAAAGGAATATCTTATTCCATACAAATAAATATGTAAAAAGGATCTTCTGCCGCTCTTATGGTTGCTAGCAATAAGCCAGTCACCCTTATATTCAAGAATGATCTGAGCTAACACTATCCATTTAACAATCAGCCTGTACTTTTTTGCGATGGATGTTAAATCTAAATATTTTTCAGAAATATGGTAACTGATATTGATTATTATTCTCATTGATCCTACAATAAAAGATGGACTAAGTAAACTGGTCCAATCTAAAAGAGAATGGAGGATTATCTGTATTTTTTGGGTGTAAAAATGATTTTAGCGGTGCCGATGTGTTTGCTGCTTTCTTTATTATCGACATGCATGTCAACAGTACTAACGAGTAACATAGAGTTATCAAATGTGGCGTCTGCATAGTCAAAAACAAATAAAATATTAAATATGGAATGAACGGGAACACAAGTAGCGACGGGGATTGTTGTAACAGTATACAGGCGTGTGGAGGTGCCGGTTTTTTCACAGTGGACTATAATTGCACTTTTTACTCAGGTAGGGGGTGTTATTTTTTTTGCGAAGAAATTGGTAAGTTTGATAATAAATAAGAAGGGGTGTTTGTGGTATGAAGATTGCGTGGCGTATTTTGTATAGTGCTAAAAGATACTGGTTACAGCTAAGTTTTGGGCTTCTTGGTGTAATTGTAGCTACAATATCCGGATTTTATTTGCCATGGGCGTTAAGGGAACTGACTAGTCTTGCGACAGAGGGAAGTGAGAATTTTGCTACTGGTGCGCTGTATATTGGTCTTGCCTTGCTTGGGGCAACCGCCTTACAAGCAATCGCCACTTCAGCGGCTGGCTATTTGAATCATTATGCGGGTATGCATTATGTATCGGATTTGAGGACAAAGCTTTACGGAAAGTTTCAGCGAATGAGTTTGCGTTATTTTAATAAAAGCCGAACGGGTGATTTGACTGGTCGAGTAGTGAATGACGCGATGGAGGCAGAGATCTTTTTGGCGTATGTCATTCCTGAGTTTGTGATCAATGTATTGACTTTTATTGGCGTAGGAATTTTGCTACTAACGATCAATGTCAAGTTGGCTTTGCTTAGCCTCACTACGATTCCTTTTCTTTTAGCAATTACGATTTGGCAAAGTAAGCGCCTATCGCCGATGTGGAAAGAGAATGCCAAGGCACGTGGAGAAATATCGGGCAAAGTGCAGGAGAACTTATCTGGAATTAAAGAGATCCAGATTTTCAATCGTCAGCATGTAGAACAGCGTAGGATATCACAATTATCATTAAAACAAGCGAACACGTATTTAAAAGCACGCTTTCTCTATGAGACTTCGTATCCTTTGCTCGCCTTTGTAACAGCACTTGGAACCGTTCTAGTTGTCATTGTAGGCGGTAGATTGGTAGCAACAGGGGAAATTAGCATTGCTGATATCATCGGTTTTATTGCTTACTTAGGGCTGTTTTATACCCCAGTTAAGACGTTTTCGGCATTGGCAGAAAGAGCAGGGCAAGCGAGCGCGGGTTGCAAACGCGTGTTTGAAGTTTTGGATCAACAATCGGATATTCAAGAAAAGAAAGATGCGATTGTTCTACCTCGAGTAACAGGAAAAATTGATTTTCAGAATGTTTCTTTTGCCTATCAAGATGGGATACCTATTATAGAGAATGTTAATTTAACGATTGCCCCTGGGCAGTCCGTTGCTTTAGTTGGTACAACGGGTGTAGGTAAATCGACGCTGGCTAGCTTAATCAACCGTTTTTATGATCCCCAAGAAGGTTCAATCGAAATTGATGGCATTGATCTTCGTGATGTAACGTTGGAAAGTCTACGAAGTAATATCTCGATGGTTTTGCAGGATACGTTTTTGTTTGATGGCACAGTGTATGACAATATTGCATATGGTTGGAAAGATGCGACGAATGAACAAGTTTTGGAGGCAGCAAAGGCAGCGAATGCCCATAGTTTTATTGAACAGATGGACGAAGGGTATGACACAATTATCGGTGAGCGTGGCGTGCGTCTGTCAGGGGGACAAAAACAACGGCTGTCGATTGCCAGAGCGATACTGCGCAATGCCCCCATTTTGATTTTGGATGAAGCGACCTCTTCTTTGGATACAAAGACGGAAAAAGAGATTCAGCAAGCGCTTGATGAGATTGCTAAAGGGAGGACGACATTGGTGATTGCCCACCGTTTGTCCACAATTCGTCGTGCCGATAAGATTGTAGTACTTGATGGAACGGGGATTGCCGAAGTTGGTACCCATGATGAATTAATCAGTCTCGATGGAATTTATGCACACTTGCATGCTACGGGAAATGACGAACATCCTGCAGTTACAATGGGATCAAGAGAGGAGAGTGGACCTCCGATTTTTCAGAATAGTTAATGAATAGATTAAGAACACGTGGTGTAGAAGTGACACCCGTAGTTTGGAGGAGCTAGCATAAATAATTCTTCCTAACCCCTACTCAGCCACAGCACAGCACACATAGGGTATTGTTCCCTAGAAGTGTAAAACTGATGCTGTGCTTCTTTTCTTGACGCTCAGATTTCGAATGCTCAGCGTGCTGTTTATAATCCCTCGCTCTCAGCGCATTTTAGCAAGTTTAATACGCTTTAGAACCCCTCCTTAAGTTAACGATTACAACTGCGCTCAGATTCCGCTTGTTTTAAAATCTGCTCAATTTCATAAAAACCTAGTTTTTTTGCATGCTGTAATGGTGTGACCCCATCTCGATCGCCAATAGTCATATCAGCACCATAATCCACTAATAACTGCACAATTTCTTGATGTTTCTCCCCACCATTTCCTAATATGACAGCCTCCAATAGAGCTGTCCAATGTAAATTGTTAATGTGATTGACATGAATGTCTGAGTGATTAAGTAGCTCACGGACTACCTCCACATGCCCACGTTCTGATGCGGGAATGATGGCAATTCCACCAAAGCGATTAGTCAGCTTTGTATCTGCCCCTGCCGCTATGGCAAGTTTAACGATTTCTAAATAACCCGATGCACCTGCATGTAAAAGAACGTTCTCAAGGTTATTATCTCTTATATTAATATCAGCACCATGTTGGATGAGTACCTTCACAGTATCCACCTGATTATGATAAGTGGCAGCTAGGACAGCGGTTCTTCCATACGGATCCGTTGTATTAATATTGATGCCATTTTGCAGAAGTGCTAATACTTTATCCTTATCACCGTTTGCTGCTGCAAGTATCAATTGATCAATCATTTTTCCACCTTCATTTCTTTGGGTTGTCCACTAGTGGTATAGAACTGTAGCCGACTTTTTGTTTATAAAAATATGGTAACACGTAGCGAATTGCACGAGTAATATTAAAAAAATATGCTAGGCTTAGCTTTTTCATATAATAAAAAATGGTGAGGTAGTTGTTTGCGATTAAGTATATCTAGAAAATAATAATTAGCTTTTTTACATAAACATCACTATTTCTGTACAGATTTAATATATATTAAAAATATTTTCGTATAAGTTTATGTTTTTTTAAGAAATTATTTAGGGGGAGTTTAACATTCCACTTTAATATAAGTTTCAGAAGGTACAACAAACCTTTCATTTTACTTGAGATTTGTCATTATGGGTTTGATGTAACTCAAAAATATAAACTAACCGATGGAGGTAAGTAGGTATGAAAAAATTATTGATAGTATCTGTTGCAGCAATGGCATTACTTGCAGCATGTCAAGATAAGGAGCCTGCAAAAGGCAATGCTACGAATAGTGAGGAAGTCAAAACAGAAAGTGCTGCAACAGAAAATACAGTGAAGGATCCATTAACGAAGGGACAAGAAATGGCCAATATCCTAGGTAGTACGAATTGGCAAGGTACAAAAGTTTATGATAAAGATAACAATGATTTAACTGAGGCGAACGCAAACTTCATTGGTTTAGCAAAATACGATACTGAGACAGGTCATTATGAATTCTTTGATGCTACTACGGGTGAAAGCCGTGACGATAAAGGGACGTTTTTTATCACAAACGATGGGAAACAAAGAATTTTAATTTCTGATTCCAAAAACTATCAAGCTGTTGTAGAGATTACTGAGCTAAACGATAGCATTTTTACTTATAAAAGAATGGGTAAAGATACTGCTGGCAATGATGTAGAAGTATTTGTGGAACATATCCCATATAAAGAAAAAGAGTTGGCATTTACAGATTCAGATAAAACGCTAGTTGCTTCAACAGGTGATATTGTGACAGATGTTGACGGAGACAAAATTTTAGCTGGCACACTATGGCATGGAACTGTTGTGTTAGATGAAGCGGGTAATGATGTAACAGAGTACAATTCAAATTTCATCAGTATTGCAAAATATGATGCAGATACAAATAAATATGAGTTCTTTAATCCTGAAACAGGCGAGAGCCGTGGGGACTATGGTTACTTTGATGTCATTCATGATAATAAAATAAGAGCCCATGTTTCTATCGGTGATAATAAGTATGGTGTTGCTCTTGAAATTACTGAAATCAATGATAAGAAGTTCACGTATAAGCGAACAGGTAAAGACAAAGATGGTAATGAGATCACTGTATTTGTAGAGCATGAGCCATATGAAGGTGAACTTAACCCTACATTTACAATGCAATAAATTTGTTCTTCCTCCCTTAATATAGAAGAAATTAAAACTCTCAAGTTTGTGACTTGGGAGTTTTTTTTACTTTCTGGCATAGTTCATCCACTAATTTCGTACACTAAATGTAAAAGGGTGGTGGATATGGGTGAAGCGCTGGCTTGCACTAGGAGTAATTATGCTTATGAGTATAGTGGTCGTGGCATATGAAACAAATGCTTCGGACCGTAACTTCTTCTTACCGGACCCACTTGGTGGCATAAAAATTGTCATTGATGCAGGGCATGGTGGTGAGGATGGAGGAGCTTCAAAGGGCGAAGTGATTGAAAAGGATATTACACTTGCAATTGCTCAGCATGTGGAGAAGCAATTAAAGAAAAAAGGCGCAACGGTTATAATGACACGAACAAAAAATGGGGATGTAATTGATGAGCATGCGCCATCAGAAAAATATGGAACATTAAGAGAACGAAAAAAGCAAGATATCTTCCTTAGAAAGGATATCGTGGAAAAGGAAAAGCCTGATGTATTTATAACAATTCATGCTAATGCCATACCTGAATCAAAATGGCGTGGCGCACAGGTATTTTACCATAAGGAAGGACATGCTGATGGGGAGATTCTTGCCAAGAGTATTCAACAATCCATTCGCACTAATTTAAAAAATACAGACCGCGAAGCATTGTCTATTAAGCAAATTTATTTATTGAAGAAAGTGGAAGTACCTGCAGCATTAGTGGAGACTGGTTTCATTAGTAATGATGAGGAACGAGCATTATTAATTGACAAGAACTATCAAGAAAAAATGGCAGATGCCATAGTTGAAGGTATAGAAGAGTATCTATTAGCTAAAATTGAGTAGAGCAACATCTACAACGTAAATTAAATCATTATGATATACTAATATCGAGACAATATAAGGGGAGTGTTCGTCGTGATTACTGAACAACAAGTACGAGAAATACTAGGACAACTACAAGATCCATTTTTACATAAATCGCTTGCAGAAACAGATGGTATTACGAACGTAGCAATAAAAGAAGAAAAAAATCATGTCAGTGTAAAAATTGCGATTGCTAAACTGAATACACCTGAGCAATTACAGCTACAAATGAAAGTTGTTGAGGTGCTGAAAGAAGCGGGAGCAAGTACGGTTGGCATTCGTTTTGAAGAACTATCGACAGAAAAATTACAAAGCTTCCGTGGCACAGCAACAGAGTCAGAAGCACAAGATATTTTGTCTCCACTCAGCACAGTACAAGTAATTTCAATTGCTTCTGGTAAAGGTGGAGTTGGTAAATCTACAGTATCAGTTAACTTAGCTGTTGCTTTAGCACGTCTAGGAAAGAAAGTCGGCTTAATCGACGCAGATATTTATGGATTTAGTGTGCCCGATATGATGGGTGTGACGGATATGCCTAAAGTAGTGGATAATCGTATTTTCCCAGTAGATCGCCTTGGTGTAAAAATGATTTCAATGGGCTTTTTTGTGGAAAATAACGCACCGATCGTATGGCGTGGCCCAATGCTAGGTAAAGTATTAGACCAGTTCTTCCGTGATGTTGAGTGGGGTGAGTTAGACTATCTATTATTAGATTTACCTCCAGGCACAGGTGACGTTGCATTAGATATCCATCAAATGCTACCATCATCAAAAGAAATCGTTGTAACAACACCACATCCAACAGCAGCATTTGTTGCAGCTCGTGCAGGGGCAATGGCGCTTCAAACAGACCATGAAATTTTAGGCGTTATTGAAAACATGGCTTGGTTTGAATCTAAATCAGGTGACCGAGAATTTGTCTTTGGGCAAGGAGGAGGACCTAAGCTAGCTGACGAACTACGTACAGAGTTGCTTGGACAAATCCCACTTGGGCAACCAGATTGGACAGATGAAGATTTCGCTCCTTCTGTATATGCTGAAAAACATACAACAGGACAAATATATTTAGACATCGCGACGAAAATCATTGATAAATTAAATAAATAATAAAAAAAACGGATTTCCACCAATTTATTGGGGAAATCCGTTTTTACATGACCAAGGTTACTCGGTACTTTTTTGTTCCTTATCCGATCCGCCACCACTATCGCCACTTGCTTCTTTTTTATCGCCACTTCCTGATGAACCTGTTTCGCCACTTTTTTTAATAAGTTCCTGCCATTTAGATTGCATTAAAGGGCTTTCGATTGTTTCCTTTACGACTTCCTCCATTTGCTTGCGCATATTGGATGATTTGAGGATAGTTTCTAACTGCTTTTGCATATCGGGTTGTCCGAAAAATGCCTCCATATCCTTTTGGAAAGTCGGATCTTTTATTAAGTTCTTCATAATATCCTGTTGCTGTTTTTGCATGCTTTTCGCAACAGTTTCTTTAAACTTTGGATCTTCAAAGGTTTTCTTCCAAAAGTCTTCGGCTTCCTTGGAAAGTAAAGTTTCCTCGGTAGCTTTTTTCACTTCATCATGCTCTAAAATCAAAAGCTCACGGAAACTCGGCTCTTCCAAAAGCTGTCGCAATGCCTTTTTACCATCCTCTGTTTGCAAAGAGTCAATCATGATTTTTTTTATTTCATCATAGGACATGGTAGAGGTTTTATCTTGTGAACAGGCAGCAAGAAAAAGCATTAGAATCAGTAATAAGGTGAATTTTCGCATCGACAATCAGTCCTTTCTCTAGATAGACTCTTTCAATTATTGTTCACATTTCTCTGGACTTTATGTATTGGTTAGGATGAGAAATAGCTTTTTTAACAAGGCATTGATAAAATAAGGACAGATATATTGAGAAATTGGGGGACTTTTAGTTGTGACGATACGAAATTGGGCAAAGTTTTTCTTCTTTGCAATGCTCGTTGGTGGTGCAGTCAACGGAGTTTTTAGTTTATTTATTCGCTGGGAATTCTTCCAACCATACATAGCAAACGGTCAATGGGGTGAATTCTTCGCAGGACTTTTATGGATGGTTTTCTTAGGGTTTACAATGAGTGTTATTGCACAGGCTGGCTTTTTTGCTTATTTAACACTTCATCAAGTAGGTGTAAATATTTTTAGAACACTGACATTATGGAATTGGGTACAACTATTATTAATTGCCATCACGGTTTTTGATATTATTTTCTTCCGCTTTATTCCTGGTGTGAAGGATGGGCAAAGCTGGTTATTCTATGTTGGATTATTAATTGTTCTAATCTTCGGTGCTATAGCAACAGCTGTTCAAAAAGTAAAATTAACGGGGAAAAAACATGTAATGATTTCGGCTCTATTCTTTATGATTGTCATTACAACGTTGGAATGGACAATTGCATTGATGGGTCGCGATGAAAATATTAATGAGTATGTTGCGCTTTTATTATTCCCATTATTGGCGGTTAACGCGTATCAGTTATTAGTATTGCCTAAATATAATGCAAAATCCGATGAAGATCGTCAAAAATTAGAAGCACGCCGCAAAGCTCGTCGTGAACAGGCTAAAAATGCATAAGAAAAAAATTGCCCCACTTTGTGTGGAGGCAATTTTTTTATGGGGCTTTTTTAGTTTGAACTTTATAACCAAATATATTTTCTTCAACTGACATAAACTTATGTTGTTGTATTAGCGTGTTAAGCTCTTTAAAGGATATTTGATTGTTTTGATGGAGTGGGAAAAAGACAAAATCACCTTTTTGTAATTTAGGAGTTTTCTCACCTTGCCAAATAAGAGAAGGAGACAGCAAATTCATTTGTTGTTGAAATAAAGATTTCTGTAAATCCTGTGAATATTGATGGTTTCGGGTAGCAAACCATAAAGGCTTTTCTTTTAAATATTTTTCGTAGGTATCAATATCTTTTTGAATGAGTGTAATATCAACGGGTTTTTCTATTGAATCATCTGGACCAAGTAGCCCTGTTGGCAATTTTCGTTGTTGTATAATTTTTAAATGATCGGGTGAACGTTTAATCCAGTCAGCGTCCAAAAGTAGAAGTGGATAAGGCTCTTTCACCGTTTGAAGCCATTCTAATAGAGAGTCATCAGAGAAAGAAATCTCTACAATAAGAGATGTGCCATAATGTCCTTTTGTGACCACTACTGGTGCATTCGCAATATTAAATACAGAAATCATCGTTGAATTTATAGGCTTGAGAAAAGCAAAGAGCGTTACGATTAAAAGCAGTGAAATCAACGTTTTACGGACCATAATGATAACCTCGTTTCTAAAATTTAAAATAAAAAATGAATCTCTTTAAAAAAACTTATGATTTAGTGTTGACTTTCATGAATAATCGATGTTATTATGTATAAGTCGCCAAGAGATGACAACGAAATAAAGAACATGAACCTTGAAAACTGAACAAGCAAAACGTAATCAATAAAGTTTTAAGTAGCTAGCTTCGGCGAGTGAACGAAACAAAAA
>NZ_JBHERJ010000101.1:0-46858 GCF_043359455.1 Lysinibacillus sp. PWR01
TTGTCAATGAAGAAAATACCTGGCTCTGCCGAGTATGTTGCACATACATTAATTAAATTCCATAACTCTTTTGCTTTAATTGTACGGTATGTGCGGACTTTATAGCCCATTTTCTCCCATTCACGAACGTCACCAACTTCATGCCATTTCGTGTTGTAAACGCTCATTTCTTCCTTTGTATATTCTTCAACGGCTGGGAAACGAAGCTCAAAGTCAGCGTCTTTTTCAACTGCTTCCATAAATTCTTTTGTTAATGTCACAGAAATATTGGCACCTGTTAAAAACTCTGGGTTATGAACTGTGTATGTGCCACCATCACGTAATTTATTTTCAGCATCACGAATGATCGCTGTATCGAATCCACCTAAGCCTTCAATATTTTTGTAGTTCACGATGCCTTGATACATCGCTTCTTCTTGCATAGAAAGTGGCTTGAAGTTTAATTTTTCTTTTGCTAGACGAATGATTGTTTCATCCGTTGTATTTTCGATCAGGTAACGCAGAATACGCGGATTTTGCATTTTCGAAATAATAAACTCCACAATATCTGGATGCCAATCTGCTAGCATAATCATTTGTGCCGATTTCTTACGCGGGTTCGCTACACCCACTCTCTATGTCACCATAGAAGTTGAGACCATATCTTACATCTTATTAGATGCCCTCGCACTTCGGAGTGGCTTCACTCCTACTCTACTCACTTCCGCTAACTTAGCGTGTTTTCGATGGTCGTTGAACCTTCCCCTTTAAAAGGAGCTTGGCTGCTGATTGTCTTTATCCCACTACTATTTTCAAGCATTCACGTTTACCGTTTCCGATTACGTTGTAGCTAGCAGTGCATTTATAATGCGTTTTTTAACATTTTCAAAATCATTTTTTATCTCATCTTCCCAAAAACGGAGTAAAGTGTAACCATTAGCTGCTGCAATTTGATTTTTTTCGAGATCCCTAGCTTTTATTCTCTTTTGTACTTCATAAAAAGAGGAATAAAATTTTGGATTCCCATGCCAAAAATCACCATCACATTCAATTAGAATATTTGTCCCAACTAGTAAGAAATCAAATTGTGCACCTTCAAATATAAAGGAATATTTGTAGGTGATTGATTGTTCAACTAAGAAATTCTCTAAATCTTTTTCAATACTAGTTTTTCTAAACGTTTCCCTCTCTATTTGCTTTAATGCAGCTTGTCGAATCTTTTCAATAGTTTCTTTACTATAAACCCCTGTCTTACCGCTATTCCATGAAGGCGTTCCATTTATTTTTCTAGTTTTAGCTGTTTTTGAAATGATATTATTAAAATGAACCTTTTTTTGTTCATTTGGCATGTCATTATGCCACTTACCTGTATTTTGGGATCGAAGTCTACTCGCACACTCTTTACTACAAGTTTTAGTCTGCCGATGTTTTTCATCGAATAGTTTCCCACAAATTACACAAGTTAAAGGCTCACCTTTTCCTCGACAGCTTCTACTACAAAATTGATTAGGAATACCTCGCCTCAGTTTAACCTTTTTATTACATAAACTATATTGACAGATCACCATTTCTATTGGATAAAAATAAGATATTAAATAATTATCTAATGTTAAATTATGCTCATTTTTCAAATGAGACGTAAACCATCCTTGTTTATTATGATTTATTGTAAAATCACATATTAAACAAGTTTGTGGTTGTATCGCATCATAAACATCCATATTTCCCACCTCGATTAAAGTGACAATATTTCCGTTAAAGAGTTTCCAGCAATTCACGAGGTTTGTTTACGCAGAAGCACTTAGATTATGCTTACCTCTGCGGCTACCACCTTGTTCGACAAGATGAGTCAGCTTCGCAATATCATCTAACCATGAGACAGAGCCTGATGATTTACCATTTACACCACGTGCTAATGTGTTGCGTGGACGTAATGTTGAACCATTTGTTCCTACACCACCACCACGACTCATAATTTCCATTACTTGCTTACGGTGATCACTAATCCCTTCACGAGAGTCAGCTACAAATGGCATCACGTAACAGTTAAAAAAAGTTACATCTGTTTCAGATCCAGCTCCATAAATCACTCGTCCTGCAGGAATGAATTTTAAAGATACTAATTGCTTATAAAATTTCTCAAACCATTCTTGGCGTTTTTCTGGTGTTTTTTCAACAGCAGCAAGACCTGTTGCATTTCGTTTCGCGATTTGTTCATAAAAAATCTCAAGAGGCTTTTCTAGCACGTCAATTGAACGCGTAATCACTCCCGTTTCTTGCTCTTGCGGATCGTCTAATGCGCTACGATAATCTTCCTCAATCAAAATATCTGCTGTTTTTGTAGACATGTCCAGCTTTTGAATTGTCCCTAAACCACGTGCAGGAAATTTTGGGTCAGCTTTTACCGTTAATACAACAAAGTCGCCGGCTTTCAATGTTTTCTTTTCTGTGTCTTTAAACGAATAGCGATCGATCATGACGAGTCTTGATACACCTTTGTGTGTAATATGCATATCAGATGTTACGGGGTGTACCTGTGGGAATTGTTCGATATCTTTGTTTAACTGTTCAAATTGATTGTTTACTTCGGGTTGATGATTTGTGAGTACCATCGTTTTGCCTCCCTTGTTTTCTTCATTACAAAATAAATACACAATATCTCGTGTCGTTAAACACTACATATTGTGTATATGTCTTTAAAAAAGATACTATATATAGTTTTTTAATTCAACTCTTGCTTTTTTTAATAGATTCCGAACTACTTGTTATGACTAGGGTTGAACATTAAAAAATATTTTTTCCATACCATTTTTTACTTTTTAAAGTTCCACTCATCAGAAGCATATTTTTTTTCTTCTAAAGCTCGGACATATTCTAATTGCTCCTCAGAAAGTGTAAATGGTTTTAATTCAATTTGCAACGATTTTGCAAAGCCGTCTCGAAAAGCTGTCACACACTGCTCAACTGTCACAGGCTCTTTTACAAGACTATTGATGGCAACAGCCTTTTCTGGTAGCTTTCTGCGCATACGATTCTTCGCTTCTTCACTTGAGAAATTAAATACGGATAATAATTTCTCCTGATCCAAATCTAATAAAATGGCGCCATGCTGTAAAATAACACCCTTTTGACGTGTTTGGGCACTTCCCGCTATTTTTTTTCCTTCAACGACAAGTTCATACCAACTTGGTGCATCAAAGCAAACAGCACTTTTCGGACTCTTCAAGTCAGCTCTTTTCTCCTCTGTATCAGGTACACTAAAATAGGCATCCATACCTAGGTTATGGAAACCTTGCAAGATTCCCTCACTTAACACACGATAGGCCTCTGTCACAGACTCTGGCATATTCGGATAGCTTTCCGTCACAATAACACTATAAGTTAACTCATGTTCATGCAAGACAGCTCGTCCACCAGTAGGACGTCGTACAAAACCTAAGCCTTGTTCACGTACAGCATCTAAATTAATATCTCTTTTGGCTTGTTGAAAATAACCAATCGATAATGTTGCAGGTTCCCACTCATAGAAACGAATCACCGGTGGAATTAATCCCTCACTATGCCAATCAAGTAATGCTTCATCTAGTGCCATGTTAAAAGAAGGACTACATTTCCCTGAATTTAAAAAATACCAAGTTGTCATATGTTCATCTCCTACAAATATAAAATGATCCATCAGGCCCCACCTGTGGTTCAACTTTAACGAATAATATTCTACAGTTCAAGTTGCGAACGATTGCTTGTGTAACGAGATAAATGAATTCGCCACAACCTAGTTAATTTTATCAAACTCATTGGACTATCGCTAGCGCATCTTTTATAATAATAGAGAAGATAGAAAGGGGTAAGAAAATCTTGGACATACTTATCACAATCGGTGTCGTTTTAGTAGTCACAATTGCATATATCGGTATTAATGCACTACGACTCAAAAAAGCTGTAACCAACCTAACGCAAGAGCAATTCATAGAAGGCTATCGTAAAGCCCAGCTGATCGATGTTCGTGAGCAAAAAGAATTTGATGCTGGTCACATTCTTGGTGCACGAAATGTTCCTTCGACAACACTACGTCAACGTTATAAAGAAATCCGCCCAGATTTACCAGTATATCTATACTGTCAAAATACAGGCCGTAGCTCACGTGCTGCATTATTTCTTAAAAAACGTGGGTACAACCAAATTTACCAACTTCAAGGTGGTTTCAAAACTTGGACAGGTAAAATAAAAGCAAAAAAATATTAATGCTCTCATGTAAAGAAGTCGTCTCAAAGAACTATGAGACGGCTTCTTTTTTAAAAAATCCAGAGTTTCTACTATATTATATCTATTGCAAATGATGATCTGCCAGCTTTGTGTATACTAAGTCCCTAATCATGCATTGGACAGAAAAAGATAAAGCAACGAGACGCAATATAATCCACTTTTTGATACCAAGTCGTTGAGCGGATTTTCACATAAGTATGAGCGCTTTGGCACCTTTTTTGAGCGGGGTCCTTATAAGTATGAGCACCTTGATACTCTTTTGGAGCGGCTTCCTCATAAGGAGGAGCGCTTTGATACTCTTTTGGAGCGGCTTCCTCATATGTTTGAGCGCTTTCACACCTTTTTGGAGTAGCTTTCTCATATGTTTGAGCGCTTTGATACTCTTTGAAAGCGGGTTTCTTATAAAGATGAGCACTTTGATACTCTTTTGAAGCTGTTTCCTCATAAGTATGAGCACTTTCACACCTTTTTGGAGCAGCTTTCTCATATGTATGAGCGCTTCGACACACTTTTGGGTCGGCTTCCTCATAAGGATGAGCGCTTCGACACACTTTTGGGTCGGCTTCCTCATAAGGATGAGCGCTTCGACACACTTTTGGAGCGGCTTCCTCATAAGGAGGAGCGCTTGGACACTTACTATGAGCGATCTTCCAATAAGTATGAGCACTTCGCTTCTCTCCAGAGCATACCTAATAAAATTCATCACTTTCTACTCCATTTAAAGTAGTCCCCTCAGAATATTGCTCATTATCACTATATTAGCTTCCATAGAATCAGCCTCTACACCTCACATTTTAAACACCCCATCATCAAACACTTTGTATGACCAAAAATCCTATTTTTCGTTAGAGATATACCAGTTACGAACCCTATTCTTCTATTTTTCTGAAAATAGTCAAAATTTATTGTTGAATAATTTTGGAAGCACTGATAGGATGTATAGTATCTTACAATAATATTTGATTATGAAATTAATAAGCTATGAATGCTATGGATCAAACTATAGCAGGAGCAGTTCTGGAGAGAGCGCACATTGCGTCGCCGAAGGGTTCACTATCTCAGGCAAAAGGACAGAGGAGTAATAGCAGCTTTTATAAGCGATGCTACATGTAATATTCAACCTATTTCATGTAGACATCTGCAAGTAAATGGTATTTGTTATTCTGACGTTTTTCCGAGACTAGTGTCACAACTAGTCTCTTTTTATTTTTCCAGTCATAGTTTTTTATGCATCTTGAGGGGGATTAACGTGGAACAGCAACAATTAAAACGTGATTTAAAAAATCGCCATGTGCAGCTTATTGCCATTGGTGGAACAATTGGGACTGGTTTATTTTTAGGTTCTGGGAAAGCCATTGCCTTAGCAGGACCTTCGATCATCCTAGCCTACTTAATTGTAGGTACTGCGCTATTTTTTGTGATGCGTGCCTTAGGTGAATTGTTACTATCCAATGCAGGCTATACATCATTTACGGATTTTGCATCCGAATACATAGGGCCTTGGGCAGGTTATGTAACAGGCTGGACATATTGGTTCTGTTGGATTATGACGGCGATGGCAGACATTATTGCAGTGGGGGTTTATACACAATATTGGTTTGATATCCCACAATGGGTGCCCGCTATTGGTTGTCTCGTATTGTTGTTACTACTCAATCTATTAACGGTTAAGCTTTTTGGTGAGTTAGAGTTTTGGTTCGCTATTATTAAAGTTATTACGATTGTGGCACTTATCATCATTGGTCTTATTATGTTAGTGACAGGCTTTCAAACTAGCTCGGGAACAGTATCAGTTGAAAATCTGTGGGCACATGGGGGTATGTTCCCAAATGGTATATATGGCTTTTTAATGGCCTTCCAAATGGTTGTCTTTGCATTTGTTGGTGTGGAATTAGTGGGAGTTTCAGCAGCTGAAACAGCAGATCCTCAAAAAAATATTCCATCTGCCATTAATAAAATTCCATTTCGTATTTTGCTCTTTTATGTAGGGGCATTATTTGTCATTCTATGTATTAACCCATGGTATGAAATGTCTGCCTCAAGCAGTCCATTTGTCCAAGTATTTACATTAGCGGGTATCCCTATTGCTGCTGGTATTATAAACTTTGTTGTCCTTACTTCAGCCGCTTCAGCAGGTAACAGTGGTTTATTTTCCACAAGTCGGATGCTCTATACTCTTGGCAACAACAAACAGGCATCTCTAGCATTTGCAAAGCTCAACAGAAATAGTGTGCCAAGTAATGCACTCGTTATATCTGCTATTGTTGTATCAGTTGGCGCTCTATTAAGTAAGTTGATGCCAGAGAACGCCTTTAGTATTGTGACGACGATTAGTGCGATTTGTTTTATATGGGTGTGGAGCATTATCATCATTTCGCACATCATCTACAAACGAAAAAAACGTGCCTTACATGAAGCTTCAACCTTCAAAGCACCGCTGACACCTTTTATCAACTATGTCGTGCTTGCGTTCTTTGCCTTTCTATTAATTGTGATGTTTATTTCTGAGGCTACGCGTACAGCACTGCTATTAACACCGATTTGGTTTATCGCTTTATTTATTATTTACAAAATGAAAAAAAGATGACTTCAGACAAAGCGCTGAAATCATCTTCACTTATTAAAATATTGTCATATCCCATTCTGTTGCTAGATGTTTCAGCAACTGTACACCTGCCACACTGTTTCCTATTGGATCAATCGCTGGTCCGTAAATTCCGATACCACAGCCAGTAGGAAACGGGGAGTTCAGGCTTGCATGGCCTGGAACAGCGGCAAGAATCGCACCTGATACACCACTTTTTGCGGGGAGGCCAATAAATGCTGCAAACTTCCCTGAGGCATTGTACATACCACATGTCACCATCAAAGCCTTCGCTAATTTCGCCACTTGTTTAGGGAATAGCTGTTTCTTTAACAGTGGGTGATAGCCATCATTGGCAATAACTAAGCCAATCATAGCTAAATCTGATACATTGACTTCAATTGCACATTGCTTCAAATAAACCTCAAGGGCCGCATCTACTGAACAATCTAGAAAGCCAGAATCCATTAAGTAGTACGCCAATGCTCGATTACGATTAGCCGTTTGCCACTCTGACTCAAACACTTCTTCATTGATACTTAATTGCTTGCCGATGATTTGTTCTAAAAATTGTAGAATCTTTGTGACCTTCTCTTGTGGAGAATGACCAGCCAACATGGAGGACACCGTAATAGCCCCAGCATTAATCATCGGATTAAAGGGTTTACCTGGCTGATGGCTTTCTAAGCGAATAATTGAGTTAAAGGTATCTCCTGTTGGTTCAACATCTACTCTTTCTAAAACATATGGCAAGCCTCGATCCATACAGGCTAATATAAATGTGATGACCTTGGAAACGCTTTGAAGGGTAAATAGTTCTTCGGTATTTCCTGCTTTGATTTCATGGCCATCTGTCCCAATAATTGCCACAGCTAATTGGTTGGGATCTTTTTGGGCTAAGGCAGGGATATAACTAGCACATTGCCCTTCGTTGGCAGCTGCACGATACTGTGATACCCACTGTGCTACAAGATGATGCTGATGATTGGGTTGTGTTGACATGTCGCGTTCTCCTTTCAAATGAGGCAAAAACAGAGCCTTCATAGTTCTCCTATGAAGACTCTATCCTGTTAGCGCTTAGGTGGCTGTGTGCCCTCTGGAATTAATGATTGATATGTTTCTCCATCAAGCCGTTCTTGCCATTCCTTTTTCGCTTCTTCAATGTATACGGGATTTTCCAGCAACGCTAAAGCTGTACAAGCCATAATTTTAGCAGCCTGTAGCATACCTTTATGCGCAATTGGCATAACTCCCTGAGACACCACCTGCCATGTGTGTAATGGTGTCCCTAATGCCATACATACCGTTGTACACTGCACAGTTGGTACGTTCCAGCTGACATCTCCAACATCTGTAGAGCCACCCATAATAAATTCAGGTAGCATGCCTGGAACATGATCAGCTATCACTTTTCCTTGTAATTGTTTGACATCCTCTTTACGCAAGCCTACTAATGAAGCAGCCTGTACTTCTGGCGTAAATGTATTGAAAATAGCCTGCGCGTACTGTTCATCCTCTATTGTATAGTCTGGCATGCCAATTTCAAGTATTTGTTGATACATTACATCATAAAGCGTTTTATTTGTAATCAAATCCGAAGCAGCTCCTTCAAACTCAATGTCCACTGACGTCCCTGTCATCATTGTGGCACCCTTTGCAATATGTTCTACGCGCTGATAAATTTCCTGCACTTGCTGCTTTTTAGGTGCTCTAACAAGATACGTTACCTCTGCATATGGTTGAACTACATTTGGCGAAGTTCCACCTGAATTCGTAATGGCATAATGCACACGCGCTTCAGGAATGATGTGTTCTCGTAAGTAGTTTACCCCAACATTCATAAGCTCAACAGCATCTAAAGCACTTCGCCCAAGATGTGGTGCAGCCGCCGCATGCGCACTTTTGCCCGTAAACTTAAAGGTTGCGGCATAGTTTGCTAGAGAACTACACGTCATCACGGTCGAAAAAGTACCTGGATGCCAAGAAATCGCGATGTCAACATCATCGAAAAGACCAGCTTTTGCCATATAAGCTTTACCAGATCCATTCTCCTCTGCAGGGCAACCGTAAAAACGGATTGTTGCTGATTGATGATTTTGCGCTAAATAATCCTTCACAGCTACAGCAGCTGCGAATGCGCCTGTACCTAATAAGTTATGACCACAACCATGTCCGCTTCCACCCTCCACAAGAGGTTCATGTTGTGTTGCCCCACCTTTTTGACTCAAGCCGGGAAGCGCATCATATTCACCTAGAAAGGCAATGACAGGCTTTCCAGAACCATAAGTTCCAACAAGCGCCGTTTCAAGACCAGCAACACCAACGTCTGTTTGAAAGCCCTCTTTTTCTAGTGCCTCTTTCATATATTGCATCGATTTTTTTTCTTGAAAATGAAGCTCAGGCACAGCCCAAATTGCATCGCTTAATGCTACCGTAGCTTGCTGTTTTGCTTCAATTAATGCCGAAATTTTTTCATGATAACTCATTTTCATTCCTCCACTTTCATTATGCTTTTAACAGTGTTCCTTTTTGGTCGTTTAGCGTGACAAGCGACACGATACAGATAAGCGCAAAGCCAATTAACATCCAAAAGGCTGCATCAAAGGAGCCATTAAAGGCATCAACCATAAAGCCAATCGCCATTGGTGTGACAAACCCAGCTAATTGCCCCCCTGTATTGGCAATCCCCATTGCAGAACCTGTGATAGAAGAAGGTAATTTCTTCAGTACAATAACAGGTAGTAATGTAATGACAAATGCAATAAAGATTGACACGACCGTTTGGTAGCCAATAAATAACGTTACTGTTTCGGCAGTAAACATTAAATACAATAAAAGACCAATAACTGCGCAGGAGATAGAGCCTAACACTTTATCCATCCCTTTTGGTAACTTATCAATGATATATCCGCTACCATAAACACCTATGATCGTTGTAATGGCAGGTATTGTTTGTGCCCAACCAATGGACATTAAATCCAAGCCTCGATTTTTTTGAAGATATGTTGGAATCCAAGAAACTAATCCCCAGTTCACTGCATAAATACAAAAATAAGCAATAATTAAATTCCACATTAGTGGTGTTTTCAATAACTCTTTAAAATTCACTTTATTCGCAGGATTTTCTGTTTCAGCTGTAGCTGTTTCGTCTTGCGGAAGTTTAATATATTTCCAATATAAAAAGGCAACTATTGCACCAATGGCCCCAATGATAATAAACATCATGCGCCAGCCAATCGTTCCTAATAAATAGGCAGCTAGCAGCGGCACGATGAGTGAGACAATCCCACCAGAAGTAAGCATAATGGACATTGCTCTGCCTCTTTCTTCTTTCGGGAAGATCGTAGCTATAATCTTAGAGCTTGATGGCTGAAATCCACCCTCGCCAATGCCAAATAAAAAGCGAATCACAATCATCGCTGTTAAAGACCAAGCAATCGCCGTTAGGCCCGTGAAAATAGACCACATGATAACCGCCATCAATAAAACTCGTTTTGCACCAAATTTATCAGCAAGCCAGCCACCCGGTATTTGCATAATGGCATAGCCTAAAAAGAAAGCGCTTAAAATAATTCCCGTAGAAGATGCATCCAATTGCAAATCCCCTGTAATCGAAACGACTGCATAGTTCATAATGTAGCGATCCAAATTCCCTAAAGACCAGCCTAAAAATAATAGTGCAAGGATGACATTTCTAGATTTTTTCGTTACTTCATTTGTTGTCATTCATATCCCTCCCATATATAGACATCTTCTCTTTATTGCCCTGACGGTTTTTGATTATCATTACCCCCTGTCAACAAATCCCCTCTTATATACCGACATTTTCGTTATATATTCGTATAATAATCAAAGTTCAATGAAAAAACAATATTTTTTTGAAAATTTCTAATAGATAATCGTCTTCGCATCCCCTTATTATTTACCTAAAAAGTCGCTGAATTCGTTGATTTATCTGTATTAAGAGCTTCTTCTAAAAAAAGCACAAAAAATGTCCCACACCACTTATTGGCATGGGACATTATTATAAATTTTTAGACAAGTTGATACATTTTTATAGGTCTACCTCGAGTATGCTGCAATTCTTCTCCACAAATTCTCGCTAAATCGACATTACATAAATCTGCCACGATTCGTTGGGCATTTCTTTCGCTCATTTGCAACTGTGTCGCTAAATCCTTTGTCGTAAAATGCTTCCAGCGCATTTTCTGTACGAGTGCATGTATTTTCATATAGGTTTTAATACTAATATTCCCTTTTTTTAGTTTTTCTAAAATATAAGGGTCTTCTGCTCGGTAGGAATAAGATAGCTCTTCTACATTTCCTACCGATTCAATAATGGTGCCATCATCCTGTATCATCACGATATCAATAGCTTCATTTTCCTTTGTCTGTCTTAGTCCTCGGTGAGCATGTAACTCGGCATTGAACACTGTTTGAGCAAAACCAATACCTGCTGTCACCTTTGCCTCCATTTCAATCGATAACTGATACATTTTTTCTTGTAAAAATCGTATTTGCCCTTCAATAGCTCCTCTTGTACTAAAGATCGTATATTTACCGTTCCCCTCTTCAATAAGAGAACCATCAATCTGTTCACAAAGCTGTAGTAGATTTTCCTTCGTACGCAACTCTAAATATTGAATACGATAGCCTTGCTTCATGCGCTCTTTTAATGAATCGAAGTCCTTTATTTCAAGCATGACCGCACCAATTTGCGTTTCTTTATAATAGGACGTTTTGATCTTTTCTGTAAAAAGCTGAACCGTATGATAAATTTCTGTTTTTGTCGGAGAAACCCAATAAGACGGAACACCACGTTTCTTCAGCTCTTCATCAACAGAAGGATAACAAGTAATCGCAAAATCAATCTTTTTCGCCTGCCAAAGACTATAGTGGAAATCAAATAACTCTTGTGGATCAATAGCCACATCAAATTCCTTTAGATACATGTGATGAACATTATTCTGAATCTCCGCAAGACTTTCTGAAGCCATTTCAGAAGGCGAGGGGATAATGTCAATACTGACATTTTCAATAAACTTTTTTTGTTGATAGGACTGCTCTAAAAACCCTCGATAAATGGCCGCTTCGGAAAAAATAATATGGGTCAATTTATCTTTGGAAACATTTGTTTGACTGGCAATTTTATAGGGAATGTAGCCAGAAAATAGCCAGAAATCTACAGCCTGATTATGTGTCTCCACAAGATGCTTTGTTTCCGTCGCCACTTTATATATATACGGAATAAATTCCATATCCTGTTCGATTTCTCGCGCTAATCCAATGATTCTTTCAACGGATTGAATGGGACCAACAACACCTATTTTATACATCTTTTGTTCCTACCTTCTTTGTGAAACTACCATCTTTATGTAAACTATTTCTTCCTTTGTTGTACCTAGTATAGCGGACAATCAAATTACTAGACAAATCTTATGTATAAAGAAAAGCCTCGAAAACTGTTCGAGGCCATCTAGAAGTAACTATTATTGCTCAGTTGGATACATTTTTGTATAAAGTAATTCTAATCTTTTAGAGAGCTTACCATAGGCAGTTTTCCATGCTTTTCGCGCTGTTTCATCGCCCCCTGCTGGTTCGTATTTAGTATGCACCTCGTCAACCTTTTTCAAATCACCCTCTGCTTGTGTGAGCTTCGAATAATTTTTAACAACCTTCTTATCAGCATCACTCAAAGCATCATAGGCTTTACGGATTTCACTTACTTTATCCTGCAAACCATCAATATATTCACCTTTTTCAAGAAGTAAATTGATCGATTCAATTAGCGACAACGCATTTTCATTCGTTTGCTGTTGTCCTTTTTGCTGATCAATAATCAATTGTCGAGTCCCTGCATCAATCAGGCTCACTTGTTTAGATGTAAGCTTTTCAAATGCCTTGATAACGGTGCTTGGATTAGTCGCAAAGGATTTCTCATAGGTCTTCATAAAGCTTTCCACTTTTTTCACATCTGCAAGCGCTGTTTTTAAAATATCATAATTCGTAATCAACTTTTTATCACTTGAACTAAGACTACTATACTGCGTAGAAAGATTTTTAATTGTTTCAATCGTTACGCCATAGAGATTATTGGAAACAATTGTAGCAATGTCATTATTTAGCTGTGTGAGCTTCGATGCATTTTCATCGATATTTTGATTTTTTAATAAAGCTTCATATTGTTCTTTTGCTAAATGCTGCTGATTCGCTGGTAATTTTGCATAAGCTTTTTGCACTGTTTCAATTTTTTTAGCTTTTTTCGCAGCATCTGTTTCTTCTCTAGCAGTCTGTATTTTTTTATAGAATGTTTTCACACCCGTAATATCCTTCTTTGCCGCCGTTAATAAATAATAATTTGTCACATATTTTCTTGCAGCTGAAGACAATTTTTTATAAGATTCGGTAGCTGTATCAACAGCCGTTTCTAATTGATTGAATGAATATTTCGTCACATCCGCAAATTTGGCGATATCTGTCTTTAACGCCTCTGCTGCTGCTTTATCAGTAGGCACTTTACCATTGCCATCAACAGAAATCTTTGGCGTGTTTAGTAAAAAATCTTCAGCATTATATACAAGTGACTGCTGTAAATTCGTAAGATTATTATAAGCTTTTAAAGTACTTGTATAGCTTGAATTAAGTTTACTTTCCGTAACACCAGTGGTTGCAGATAACTTTTGATACGCATCCATATCTTTATTTACTTTTTCGGCTGCTTTTAAATCTTTCTGTAAGGTAACAAGACTATCATAGCCAATAATTTGTGCTGCTGAGGCTTTCGTTAAGCTCTTGTATTCTTTAATCATTTGATTGACATTATTGACATGACTTTGCCATGAACCAGCAGACGGATCGAACGGATAGACATCATCACCAATATAGCTATCTATATCATGATTTAGTTTTGTAATTTGGCTTTCTTCAGCACGTTCTGCTGTAGTCAAACGTTGCACATACGCATCTGGCACTAATTTTAATTGTTTATACGTTAATTTTTCATAGGCTGTTCGAATGGATTTAGCCGTCGTCACTTGTTTATTCGGTGTAATATTTGTAGCTAATTTATCAAATGATTTAATAAATTGCTCGACCTTTTTAATATCCGATTTAGCCTCAGTCAAAATGGCTTGGTTTTGAACAGCAGCTCGGTAGCTTTGTGATAGTTTCTCAATATCTGCTTCAAGCGTCTTCACAATCTCCTGTAAGGAATCAACATCAGCAGCTACATATTTCACAAGTGAATTCTCATAAGTTAGTAAATTAATAATGGCTTGATTGAGACTTCTCACTGCTTTTATCTCTTCAAGATCATTTGGCTCATTTAATAGATTTTTAATGCTCTTATATAAGGTCTCATTTACATCTAAGCTACGCTGTAACAGATCTAGCTTATTATAAGCCTCTTCTATTTCCTTAATTTCTTTTTCATTACTAGTCTCTATTTTGCTCCATTTTTCATTTAACTTATTTATTAATTCAACATCAGCAAGCGCTCGCTTTAAGACATCGTAATTGGACACATTCCCTTTAGCTGCTGCTGATAAAGATTGATAGTTTTTTTCTAGTTCTGCAACTTTAGCACTGAATGCTTCTAAGCTTGATACATTGTATTTATTGTCATTGATCAGTAAAGTTTCAATTTCGGTAGTTAAAGTATCAGTAGATTCTTTTGATACTGTAATGGTATCCGATAGTTTAGATTCTGCAAAAGAAAGACCCACTTTTGCTTTAACTGTAACAGCAATATTCTTAATATCCTTTTCAATTGCATCCTTTGGGATCGTATAGGTACTACCTGTAGCTCCCTCTATGATAGTAAAGGAGTTATCACCCAGTTTATAAAACCATTGATAACTATATGTAATTTGACCACTTTGCAATTCTGCACCATTCTTATCAGTTACAGTAATACCAGCTACTTTCACTGTTTCCCCAGGTGCTGCAAAACCAGAAGATTGACCTTCTAACGTTGGAAGGGTGATTTCAAGATCTAATGGCTGAATTTTGCGTGGTTCACTTTGAAATTTTTTATTTTCTGTCGTAGTTGCTTCCACAAAAATGGTTTTTCCAGCTGCTTCGATGGGTACTTTTAAGGAAATGGACGTAGCACCAGGAATCGGCTTATTTGTTGAACCCTCTTCACCAGTAATTTCCTCTAGGTAATACCATTGATAAGCATTGACGATAGCTTCATTTGGTAATTTATCCACTTTCAATGTTTCATTGACAATATTTTTCCCACTGACTGAAACTAGTTCAGTTGCACCTGCTACAGTTGGAACAATAAGTGCTACAGGAATAGCTGCTGCTGTTAAAAATAATTTTTTATTCAAATCTATTGACCTCCTCAATCCTTCTAATGAATTATATCGGTCATATGGCCATAATTTCCTTGATTCTACGGTAAGTATTGTAAAAAGTGTATTTTCTCCTGATTCTCATTTTGCAAAATAATATTTTTTTGATATCATTTTATTATTTTTGATTTATTAATGCATTTAAATAAACACAACTTCAAACAAAAGCCTTCTAACCCGCATTCGTAGCATCTACGATGAGATTAAAATGTGTTAAAAAAATGTATGCACTTATGCTTCCGCTTCATCTGGTTATCCTCGTATCATATAAGTTGGTCGGGTCAGGGTCCTATAGGCATAGGGATTCGTATGTTGGGTTTCACTTACTCGAATATGAATCGTCATCCCTTCTCCTACTTTGCTGTCTAAGGCGAATTTCCCATTAAAAGCTTGAACTCGCTCCTGCATACCTTGTATGCCCATGGAATCGGCAAGTAGAATATCATCTATATTACAACCTACACCATCATCACTGTACAAAATTTGAAAGCCTTCTTCAGTGCCTAGTAAATGTATTTCAACAGTATTGGCATAGGAATGTTTTAAAGCATTATTTAATAATTCTTGGAACAGGCGATAAATCATTAAATTTAAGCGTTCATCCTCTAAATAGAGACGGTCAATCGTATAAATCAAAACAAATTTAGCACGTTTATGGATTTTTTGGATTAATTTTTCGAGGGCTGCATTTAAGCCCAATGTATCTAGCAGAGGTGGCTTTAAATTTTCACAATAGCCCCTTAAATCATTCAGTGAGATAATCATATGTTCATGAAGTTTTATAAGTTTAGATGGGATCTCCTCTTTTTCTTTTGCATGCATGAGGACATCCATTTCCCTTGCGATGTGCAGTTGTTCTTGTAAAATCGTATCATGAAGTTCCTGTGCTAACTGATATTTTTCCTCCTCGAAACGTAGCCAAAGTAATTTATTGAGCCATGGTAGCTGTCGATTATCAGCCTCTTTCATATGCTTTAACTGATTCAAAAGCTCCTCAACCATTTTCGTGTTTTCGATAAAATTATTTAAATAGAGCAATAACAATTCTAACCAGAGTAATTCCTCATCCTTGAGATAAATCGTTTTATTATGGTCCACAACAAGGATTCGTTTATAGTTCACATCTTGATGAATAAAGGCGATATAGAAATGATCTGTTTTTTTAATATCCCCTAAGCCTAATCGTTCAACTAGTACCTCGTCTATTTGATGCTGCGTGTATTCTTTGGATTTATTTGTTAAGGTAACTTGATGTGTTTGAAAATCGTAAGTGAGCACATACACACTTTCCATCTCAAGCTGGACCACAACCTCCTGCACAAATCTCTCCAATAAATCCTCAATCTTCACCACTCTACCAATACTCTCAACGGTCGTATACAAGCGGTGGATGTAGTCCCCTTTTGTAGAGAATAAAATTTTCCGTTTACGGTAATCAATCCGCTCTTTTATGTAAAACAACGCCATTAACGATAGAAAGGCAAAAAAGAAAATCTCCGTCATTCGTGAAATGGATAGATCCGCAAATAAATAGAGACCGATTAACAGCCATATCGTAAAGCCAAATGAGAAATTGAAATAATAACGTAATCGAGAAATGAAATACTCCATATCGAAAATACGTTCAGTTAGTTGTGTGAAAATGAAGCTATATGGGATAAGCATTAAAAATAAAGAACATATATCTGCAGAAATTACATACTGATTAAACAAAATTACAGGTACTGCATATAAAAAGAGAAATGGTAAAAACGGTGTAATAACACTTATTAACAATAGTTTCAATTGAGAGGATTTATATCTATAGTATCCTACAATTAAAATACTTAGATTGGAAATTAATAATATAAAAAATGTCCATAATATAACAGTAGAAAATAATGGGTTAATTTTCGGGAAAATTATGCTAATGATACTTATAAAGATTGCTATTAAAGGTAATACGTAAAGAATGGAAATATTTTTAATAAAAATCCATTTTAAATTTAAAAAAGAAAAATATTTTTTTAAAAAATGAATTAATATTACTAAACAAAGTAACATACTCCCACGATTAATAATCATACTTAGATTATCTAGTCGTCCAGATGCACCGCTACTTACATAAGCTATTGAAATAACTAACATAAAATACATTAGTAAATTTAAAAGTGTTGTTCCTTTTTGGGTTATTTTTAAATAAAAAGTAATCAATAACGTAAGGAAAAAGAAACATGCAGGAAAAAAAAAGAGATAATAAAATTGTTGGGGAATATCTAAGTGATTTATTTGAACATAGAGAATTTCACCATTTTGCTTTAAAATCTCTAATGTATTTGCTGCTCGAATTTTGGAATCATATGTAATATTTGAAACTTCATCGACTTTGACTCCATCGACATTAATAACAATATCTCCAACAGATATTTTTTGATCAGTTGCCCATTCTTTATAATATGGTTCTTTAATAATCCATTGTCCATTTTCTTCCTGTATTTTTATGCTTACAAAAGGCGTGCTGTAGGTAACATAAAGGACATAAAAGCCTAGAGTTAAATAAATACCTACAGCAAGCCAAAACCATTTCTCTTTAATTAATGTCAATACCAAATTCCATTTTCTAAACATACATCTTCATCAAACGAATCCAAAATTGCCTTTTGTTCTAATGCTGTTACACCAATGAGAGAAGCTTTTTTTTCTTTTAACAATGTCACCAGCGTCGGATTTTGCTCTAAATATTGAATCATGTTAATCATTAAAATCGCCTCATTTCTTCATTTTATAAGATTATAGTCACTATTTTATACCAATAAATCCTTATATAAAGGAATTATTAACCATATATGTAACTATATTTTCATTATACTATCTCTCTCCAATAATTCAACATAATTTTCTAAAAAATTCAAAAAATAATAGAATACGTAATAATTTTGCTTTATTTTCAATTGTTTTTCTCCAAAAATAGACAAATGAAAAGCTCCTTCCTTATAGTAGGAAGAAGCTTTTCATTTGTCTCTCTTGCTAATACTGACAACCTTCTTGTAGCCACTTGCATAAATCAGAAGTAACCAATGTAGCATGTTGCGGATTCATATCACCGCCATCTACTGCAAAAACACGATAATTCTCTGCCTTTATCGCCATTAAAAAGACCATTCCTCCACTATCATCACCAATGGCAATATAGCCTTTTGCATATTCCGCCACTTCCCAAGTCTCATTTCTTTCTAAAATCTCCTCTGTACCATAAATGAACACACCATTCGTAAACGATAAACCGTTACTTTCCTTTAATACATGTCTATACGCACTTGGAAGTTGACAAATCAACCTATTTTCTATGTGTAAAATTTGGTGATCTGTTGCTGGTGGATATGTCGTATAGCTATTATGTATAGGTAACATTTCGTCACCGTCCTTTCTAATAAATTTTTTTCACATCTGTGCTGTACAAAATTCATAAAATGCCGTGATTAAGTCATCAATCTCCTGTTTTTTAATAATTTGATTCAACCATTCATCTGGAATCTCATTCAACCAACTACTCATACCCGCTATGGCACCTGTAATTGCGGCAATTGTATCTGTATCTTCTCCTAAATTAACAGCTTTTAGAATCGCTTCGTTAAATGTTCGTGCATTACCAACACACCATATCGCAGCTTCTAGAGAATGGACAATATAGCCACTTGAGTGAATGTCATCTTCAGGAATACTAAAAAAGTTGTCGTGAAATATTCTTGCGTATGTGTTTAATTCTGCTTTCAGTTCGTCCTGCAAATGATTTTCAAGCAATGAAAATATTTCAACTAAGGCAGCTTCTAGCGAATTATTTCGATATAAGCTTAATAATAGCTCAATATAAATGATAGACCCCACGATGGAACGTGGGTGGGCATGTGTAATCTCTGTATATTGTTGAATCAATGCTTTTCTTTTACTAAAATCAAACTCATTCATTACCACAAATACTAAAGGTGCTATCCTCATAAGCGTCCCATTGCCATTATCAAACTCGCCCGTTTTTCCACAATGCTCAGGCAAAACACCTTTTTTATAGTTTGAAACGGCTTCAGCAGTCGTGATGCCGATATCAAACATTTCTCCAAATGGTGTGAGATAGCCTTCTTCCATGTATCGTACAAACTTATCCATTAAATGAGTTGTATTGCCTTTTTCAATGATGTTTTTGACTAAGCAAAGTGTTAAAGAAGTATCATCAGACCAAGTGCCAGGTGGTTGATTGTACGTACCGTATCCTATTACATCTTGCACATGGAAAGTTCCTCTTTTCTTAAATTCAACAGGTACGCCCATTAGATCTCCGACAATCCCACCATATAAAGTAGCAAATACTCGCTCCCTCATCTTTGAACCTACCATAAGATCTCACTTCTCCTTTCCAAGTCAAACATAATACAACGAAGTCTGTTAGTGGAAGTGTGAAATTTACTAAGTTGGTAAATTCACCCTTCCATCCTATAAAATTAAATACGTTCAATTTACCCACGTTCTTACAATAGTAATACCTCAATATCTTCTTACAAAAACATATTTACTTTCACTAACACATAAAAAAACCGTTCAATAAGTATAATCATACTCATTGAACGGTTACTTCTGTTCATTATGCTTTTTGATAGCGTAGCACTGGTGTACGTGCAGCGCGTGTTTCGTCTAGACGAGATACGACTGTTGTATGCGGTGCTTCTTGAACGATTGATGGATTTTCTTCTGCTTCTTTGGCAATTTGAATCATCACATCACAGAATGCATCTAATGTTTCTTTAGATTCTGTTTCTGTTGGCTCGATCATTAATGCCTCTTCCACATTTAATGGGAAGTATGTTGTTGGTGGATGGTAGCCAAAGTCTAACAGACGTTTTGCGATATCTAATGTACGAACGCCCAGTTTCTTCTGACGACGACCTGATAAGACAAATTCGTGTTTACAGTGACGGTTATATGGCAGTTCGTAGAATGGCTCTAAGCGACGCATCATGTAGTTTGCGTTTAATACAGCATATTCTGTAACAGCTTTTAAACCATCTGGCCCCATTGTACGAATGTACGTATAAGCACGAACATTGATACCAAAGTTACCATAGTAAGGTTTTACGCGTCCGATAGATTGTGGACGATCGTAATCGAAGTGGTATGTTCCTTCTTCTGTTCTCACTAGAACTGGTTTTGGTAGGAATGGAATTAAATCTGCTTTTACGCCTACTGGACCAGAACCTGGACCACCGCCACCATGTGGACCTGTAAATGTTTTGTGCAGATTTAAATGTACACAGTCAAAGCCCATATCGCCAGGACGTGCTTTACTCATAACGGCATTGAGGTTCGCACCATCATAGTACACTTTACCGCCTACAGAGTGAATAAGCTCTGCCATTTCGATAATGTTTTCTTCAAATAAGCCTAGTGTATTCGGGTTAGTTAACATTAGCGCAGCTGTATCAGAACCTACTACTTTGCGAAGGTCTTCGATATCAACTAAGCCATTTTCATCCGATTTAACAGTGATTGTTTCAAAGCCTGCTACTGTCGCTGATGCTGGGTTTGTACCGTGAGCCGAGTCAGGAACGATGACTTTGTTACGGTGACCTTCGCCATTTGCTTCATGGAATGCACGAATCATCATTAACGCTGTCCATTCACCATGAGCACCTGCAGCAGGTTGTAATGTCACTTCATCCATCCCTGTAATTTCTACTAAAGAAGTTTGAAGATCATAAAGAAGCTCCATTGCCCCTTGTGCTGTTGATTCATCCTGTAATGGGTGAACATTGGCAAAGCCTGAAAGACGTGCAACTGCTTCGTTAATTTTCGGATTATATTTCATCGTACAAGAGCCAAGCGGATAGAAGCCAGAGTCTACTCCATGGTTTCTACGAGAAAGTGCTGTATAATGACGCATAATATCAAGCTCAGACACTTCAGGTAGTTCTGCTGCCTCTGTACGTACTAAGTTTGCAGGTAATAAATCTGCTAGGTCTACCTCAGGTACATCTAGTGCTTCTAAATTATAGCCAACGCGACCTTCTTTTGAAATTTCAAAAATGAGTGTTTGATTTTCGTTATGCATGAAGAGCCCCCATTTCTGCAACAAGTGCATCAATTTCTTCTTTTGTGCGTAATTCAGTCACTGCGATTAGCACATGATTTTTAAGAGAGTCATAATTTTGACCTAAAGGATATCCACCGATAATACCTTTTTCGATTAAACCTTTATTGATTTCCTTCACACATTTATTCGTTTTCACAACGATTTCGTTAAAGTGTGCGCCTTGGAATGCGACTGTAAAGCCTGCTGCTTCAAAGGCATTTTTTGCATAACGTGTTTTTGCAATATTTTGAGTAGCCATTTCACGAATACCTTGTTTTCCTAGAGCAGTCATCGCTACAGAAGCTGCAAGTGCAAGAAGGGCTTGGTTCGAGCAAATATTTGAAGTGGCTTTATCACGACGGATATGTTGTTCACGTGCTTGTAGTGTTAATACGTACCCACGACGGCCTTCACCATCCACTGTTTCACCAACAAGACGTCCTGGCACCTTACGCATTAATTTCGTTGTCACCGCAAAGAAACCACAGTGTGGGCCACCGAAAGCTTCAGAGATACCGAATACTTGTGCATCACCTACACAAATATCAGCACCTAGCTTACCAGGAGGCGTTAAAATGCCTAATGCAAGTGGATTAGAAGATACAACAAGTAAGCTTTTTGCAGCATGTGCAATATCCCCGATCACTTGAATGTCTTCCACTTGACCAAAGAAGTTTGGATATTGTGCAATAACAGCTGCTGTGTTGTCATCGATTAACTCTTTTAATGCTTCCACATCTGTCACACCATCTTTTTGTGGAATTGTCACGATCTCAATGGATTGACCATAGGCATATGTAGCAACTACATCGCGATATTCTGGGTGCACTGCTTCAGACACTAAAATTTTCTTACGACGCGTATGACCAGCTGCCAGCATACCTGCCTCTGCTAATGCTGTACCTCCGTCATACATAGAAGAGTTCGCAAGATCCATACCTGTTAGCTCGGCAATCATCGTTTGGAATTCAAAGATCGCTTGTAGCTCACCTTGTGAAATCTCTGGTTGATATGGCGTATAAGCTGTATAAAACTCTGAACGAGAAATAACATGGTCTACGATCACTGGTTTATAGTGGTTGTAAACGCCTGCTCCTAAAAATGATACATTAGCATTTGTGTCCTTATTTTTTGCAGCAAGGGCCGTTAACTCTTTTAATAAAGCAGATTCTGATTTTGCTTCCTTAATATCATAAAGGCCTTTAAAACGGACTTTCTCAGGAATATCCTCGAATAATTCATCGACTGAGGATACACCGATTACGTCTAACATTTCTTTTTGATCTTGCTCCGTCATAGGTAAATAACGATGTTTCATAAATGTAGGTCCCTCTTTTCAACTATTATTTTGAACGCTTGTAAAACGGTGTTTCTACTGTTATTACCTTTAAGTGCTTACCGCGAATTTCGATTTCTAGCTCAGTTCCGATTGTTGTGAATTGACTGTCAATTATTGCGTGACCAACGTTACGTTTAGATGAAGGAAGTTGTGTACCCGTTGTCACTTCACCGATTTCTTGACCATCTTTAAACACTTTGTAGCCATGGCGTGGGATGCCTTTATCGATCATTTCAATTCCTACAAGTTTGCGTGGTAGTCCATTTTCTTTTTGTGCTACTAATGCTTCATGACCAATAAAGTCTTCTTTACTTAATTTCACAGCAAAGCCAATACCAGCCTCTAGTGGAGAAATTGTTGCTGATAGCTCTTGACCATATAATGGTAGCCCTGCTTCAAAACGAAGTGTATCGCGACAACCTAGTCCAGCTGGAACTACACCTTTTTCTTGACCAGCATCTAAAATTTTACCCCAAAGCGCTTTAATATCTTCTGGAGCGCCATATAATTCAAAGCCATCTTCACCTGTGTAGCCACTACGAGAAACTAATACGTTATGACCTGCAACCTCAACATTCTCTTGGAAGCGGAAAAATTTAATGGCACTTACATCAGTCGAAGTAAGGGATTGAAGAACTTCTTCTGCTAATGGTCCTTGAAGAGCAATTTGTGCATAGGCATCAGATTGGTTATCAATCGTCACATCATATTGATGTTGATTTTCCATCATCCAGTCAAAGTCTTTTTCGATGTTGGCAGCATTGACACATAGTAAATAGTGATTGTCAGCTAATTTATATGTTAGTAAATCATCAACAACGCCACCATCTTCATAGCACATTGCTGTGTACTGCGCTTGGCCGTCAACAATTTTTGAGACATCATTTGATAAAAGATTTTGTAAAAATCCTAATGCATCGGGACCAGTTACTAAAATCTCTCCCATATGTGATACATCAAATAAGCCTGCACGATTACGAACTGCATCGTGTTCTTCTTTAATAGAAGAGAATTGAACAGGTAATTCCCATCCACCGAAGTCAACTGTTTTTGCACCATATTTCGCGTATTCTTCAAATAGAGGTGTACGTTTTAATTCATTCGCCATTCTTTTTTGCCCCCTTATTGTTAGTTACATTTTTACTGGTAGTAGTTCGTCTGCTTTTTGTATTCCTACAGCCAATGCATGCAGTCAACCGCATAAAACACGCTATAGACATAAAAAAAGACAGACGAACCCCTTTTCGGGATTCTCTGTCCTTGCACCTGAAAGTTACACCAGACTGGCTCGCAAGCTTTACTATTGCCAATCAGTCGGCTTTCCCCTTTGGTGGCTGTTATTGTTATACTACAGCTCTCTCCAGAGTTGCGTCTTGTACGAGTCCTTTTACCTGAGAGATTCATAGCCCATTGCTACTTGCTCCTTCGGTGGCGTCTACACGCTCTCTCCCCGCACAATCATCCGCCCAAGATAAATCTTGGTACTATTTAGTATTCAATGAACATTTAGTTACTTATTTGTCTATATCCTAACATTAAATGCATTGAAAAGGCAATCATTTTTTAAAAGATAATAAAATACGAACATTAATACATCTAAAACATTTCATCGTTCGTTTTTTAATCTTTTCACTTGAAATACTAAATACTCTAGAATTTGACGAATCGTTCTACCTTCTGTCAGTACCTGAATATGACCTGCATCACGGTAAAATTTCCTTCTGTAGTGATACAGACTTTCTAGCTCCTCTTTTGTAGAGCTCTGTACAATGGGTCTATTTGGATCATGCTGAACTCGTTTATAAATATCCTCAAACGACGCATCTAAAAAAAACACCAATCCACTACGTCTCATAATTTTTCGATTTTCAGCATTCATGGCAACGCCACCACCAGTCGAAATAATACAAGCCTCGTCCCTGAAATTTTTCAAAAATTCTGTTTCTATTTCTCGAAAATGGGCCTCGCCGTATTTTTCAAAAATTTGTGGAATTGTCATCCCCTGCTGTCGCACAATCTCATGATCCATATCATAATATGGCATCTTCAATAAATAGCTTAAACGTCTTCCTAACGCACTTTTTCCACTACCCATAAAACCAACAAAATATATTTTTCGCAATTCGAATCACCTTCTTATAACTACGATTCTACACTGTCTGACAAAATTTGTCCCAATAAATTTATCGTAGCTCGAACATTCAATTTTTCTATCCCATCATATGTTCGATACTGCATTTCATAAGACATACAATACGCAAGAACAAAAGTAGTTACAAAAAATAATAATGCAATTGCGACCAAAAAAATAGCCCCTCTGTCATTTTTCAATAATTGGCACATAAAAGGTTCGCTCCTTTTGAATACCGCTAGCCATTTCGACAGCTACCGTCAGCATATTTTCGGAATAGTTAAAATAACATTTATTGATTCCTATTAACATAGGAACATGTCCACCGTTTACCTGCTCACGAATAATATTGGAGTAGCAATCAATATGATGGAGTGTATTTGCTGTTTGGAAAGTCATTCTTTTTTGATCTTCACGAACAGAAAATGTGGAAATATCTTTTAGAGAGCGATTTAAATCAGAAACAAATAGTTCCCACTTGGTTTGTTCATCGGTTAGCATAGTGGATCTCATTTCAGCAAACCACAGCATCATAAGGACAAAGAGATGAGAAATAAGCACAAAAACGACTAATTGAAACATAGCTTCTAGTAATGTATAGCCCTTCTCATTCATGAACTTCACCTGTCGCTTGGATACATTTTTGACGAGGCTCATGTAAATTTTGAAAACGGACACAAACTTGCTGTCCATCAACTATCCAGTGATAAGCAACTTGTTCAATGGTTCGAGAGCCCTCTGTTTGCTGAATAGCCTGGTACTTTTTTAAACCTTCGTAGGCTGTTTCAGCTGCAATTAGCTCCATTTTTTTATTAGCAAGATTTGTTTTCATCGTATAGGTAATGGGTATCAATGAGGTACAAAGTATCATCAAAATACCCACACCTAAAATAGTTTCTACAAAAGAATAGCCTGACTCATTCAATCCTAGCTCTCCCTCGTCCTAATGTTATGATTACTTTTTTCTTGCCCTGCGGTGTTTTAAATGCCATGGTACCAGCTGTCATCACATTGCCGCTGTAGTTATAGATTAGTGTGTAAATCGAACTCTCTGCGGGCAAAAATTCAATCCCTTTTGGAAAAGAACGTTCATATAAAGTAGTATAAAAATCTTTTTGAATAATATAACGATTCGTTGAACTTTCCATTTTCATGGCTATATATTGCCGTTGGCTCATACTATAGGTTTGAATATATTGAATATCGAGTTGCAATTGCGTGAAAAATCGTTCTAATTCCTTGGCTTCTGCTATTTTGAATGAAAATTTGCCAACAATCGCAGTTAAACTCATAACAAGAAATAAGACGACTAGCATTTCAAGAATCGTAAAACCACCATTTTTATCATTATTCATTAGCTCTCAGAACCTGTTTCCAAATTGACATTAGCTGGACGTACCTCTCCCTCATTTGTAATCACTATTTCTTCTTTATTGGGGCATGTTGTTTCATTTTCTTTTAAATAGCCTTTTGCCACTAAATCATCTAAGGTAGGATACGCCATATAATCTACACGATAAGCCTCTACTTGACCTTGTACCATGCTAATATAAGCCGTACAGCCTTTTTTATCTATTGTAGCGAAATGCTTTGTTACATTTGGGATCGTAATTAAAATTAGAACAGATATAATTAACAAGACAATTAGCATCTCGATTAAAGTGAAACCAGCTTGTTGGTTAATACGTTTCATTATCTTCCTCCTAAACTAATTCAATCATGTGATAGATGGGTAATAATAAACTGATATAAGCTGCTACTATACAAACAGCAATCAGGATAAAGAAACTAGGCTGCACAAAAGCTAATATTTTTTGCAAAAGCTGTTCCTGCTTTTCCATTAATAATTCGCTATATAATACTAATTCTTTTCCTAAATAACCGCTGTGCTCACCATGCTCAACGAACATTGGAAAATCTTTTTGAAAAACTGCCATCATCGTTACCGCCTGTGTCAGTGATTCCCCAAAGATGACTCTTTCTTTTATACGCTGTGAAAGAATTTGGAGATATGGTTGGAGTTGTTGTTCTTCTAATAGCTGAAGGCTTGCTTGTAATGAAAATCCACTTTGTAGTAAACTGCCCAAATAAGCAGCAAATTGTCTTGTCAATGTTAGCCTAAAATAGCGTTGCATAATGGGGATCTTTAATAAAATTGTTAGTTGATGAGCAACAGCTTGTCGTTTGAGATAGAATCGAAAAATGAATAAGCTGCCTATTACTATGAACATGGTCGAGATGACTATATCTGGAACATGTAATAACATATTGGACAATGCAATACTGGTCTCCTCTGCTTCAGAGGTACGACTGACGACCATTCTTTCAATATTCGGTAAAAAAAATGTACGAAACACAAAAAATAACAATAGTAAAAAGATAATCAGTGTGACAGGATAGATCAGCAGCTTGATTAGCTTTTTCTTAGTCTTTTCACCTACCGTTAACTGCTTCGCCACACCTTTAAACGCCTCTATCATATGGCCATTATTTTCTGCCACCTTAATCGCCATTAAATAATGTTTCCCCAGTTGTAATGTTTCAAGTATCCCTGCAACACCTACTCCTTGTCTGAGTCTTTCATCAATTTGCTGCTGTATGTCTTCATGTGCCTCGATATGATGAGGTAGAAGCATGGAAATAGCTTGTGGAAATAAATATCCTTCCTGCATCAATACACATAATCGATTGAAAAACTGAGCTTGCTCCTTTACCCGCCATTTCGTAGCCCTATTGTAAAAAAGAAGCAATTTATCGATGTATGTTTGTAACTGCATAAAGGCTCTCCGCTAATTCTTTTTGCCCCATTAATGTTAAGTCATAAGGAAGTTTGTAATTGCCCTTATCCTTGATGGCAGTGATGGCTCTTGTTAGATGATCATCATGTAAAATTTCATAGACTGCACGACGTTCATCATGTAAAGCTGCCGTCTGAACAAGCATTTGCGCAACAATACCGATAACCGTTTGGCGAAGCTCCTCTATCGACACGCCTAAATCCATTAAACGATAAAGACAATTAATGGCGTCTTTTGCATGAATAGTCGAGACAACTAAATGCCCTGTTAGGGAGGCTTGGATTGCAATATTTGCCGTTTCTTTATCCCGAATTTCACCAATCATGATGACATCAGGTGAATGGCGTAAAATGGCTTTTAGTCCTGCAGCATATGTAACACCCGCTCGCTCGTTTACTTGAATTTGAAGTAAATTCGCTTGGCTGTTTTCTACAGGATCTTCTAAAGAAATCACATGTCGATTCAATTCTGTGGAACAGTAGTGGATTAAGGAATAGAGTGAAGTAGACTTGCCAGAGCCTGTTGCTCCCGTAAAAAATAGAAGACCTTGTCGGTTTTGTACCAGCTCCATGAGTTTGTGAGCTGCGCTTTTGGAAAAGCTTAGGGAAGTTAGTGGAAATGCATGATTTTGGAGAAGTAAACGAATAATTAAGCTTTCTTTTAAAAATACAGAAGGCAGTGTGGATACTCGAAACGAATACGAACTTTGCTCCATTGCTTTTTGAAAGGCGCCGCTTTGAGGTTTACGCCGCTCACTGATGTCTAATTCTGCAAGAAATTTATAATAAGAGATCATTCTTTCTGCAAGTTCATTCGGTAGCTCACCAGCGTGGAGAAGTTTATCATATTTTCGAAAATAGATCCGATATTTTATGTTTCCTGGAACCAGCAATAAATCGGATGCTCCAAAATGATAGGCCTTTAGTAAAAGTTGCTCACATCTTTGTTCGACAACTGTTTCAAAACTCTGCATATATGCACCTCTCTTTTAGTTCATTCGAATAAGACCGCTCTATTCGTTATTTCCTAGTATAAGGAGGAACTTGCCACGAGAAAAGCCCTTTTCCGAAAATAAAAATTTGCAAGATAATTTTCTGCCAATAATGTTTTTTGCTATAAAAATGTGGATAAAGTGCAATTTTCCACTAAAAAAGAATATAAATACATGAAAAACTTAATATTTATGCCGAAATGAACTGTATCTTTTTCAATAATACAATATAATAGTATCAACATGATTATTTTCCTAACACTTGGTAGACGAACATAATTTTTATAATAAATTAAAGAGGTGAAGCTCATGATCCATCCATTAAAAATTACTAGTACACTAGCCGATGAAACAAGATACTCTATTTATGAGTACATATTGCAAGAGAAAAAAACAGTTACTGTACAACATATTGCTGATAAATTCGGTATCCATCCTAACGTTGCTCGACTTCATTTAACGAAGCTTTCAGAAATAAACATTATTACTGCTGATTATGTAAAAACAGGTAAAGGTGGCAGACCTGGACGTGTTTATAAAGCTTCAGAGAAAGGCGTTTCACTTACATTTCCAAGACGTGATGAAGATCGTTTATTAAAATGGACAATTCAATTAATTGAAGACTTTGGTCCATCTGCATTAACAAAGTGCCAGGAAATTAGCTACCAAGACGGCTACCAGCAAATGAAAAATTATATGAATGCTGAATTGACATTAAGTAATTCTCTTTCCTTCGATGAAAAACTTCAGCTATTAACGGACAATGCCGCTTTAATTGGCTATATTCCACAAATTCAACAAACTGAGCATGGAAAAAAAGTGATCTTCTCCATTTTCAATTGTCCATTCCAGGAGCAACTGACTGCCCATTCTGAAATTGTTTGTTCATTACATGAATCCTATTTAAAAGGACAATTAGATGCACTGTTTACGAACAATGAATTTGTGCAAATTGAAAGTATGATACATAATTGCGATTTATGTAAATATGAAATAAACGTGACAGAAATCGATCGCTAGATTAAAAATCCATTTGTTTGTCACAAACACGGAGAAGTTCCAGTTTACAGACACCTTTCATATCATTTATAATGAGTAAGAGATTATTGTGTCGTGGGCAAAAGGAGGGGAAATTTCATGGATAATATGTATAAAGTTATGGCATTCTGGACAGGTATTTTTGCCGTTATGTTCTACCTTGGAGGTATGAACGAGGTATCGCTATTATTCTTAGGTAATACAGGTTTATTCTTATTATTAGGCTTCTTAAACCTTTCAGAACGTATGTACATGTACATTTTCGGAGCATATTTAACTGTATTCTTCGCTGGCTTCACGTACTATACAACATTCATTCACGTACCTGGTGGCGGTCATTAATACAAAGAAAATCGCGTATCTCACGATTGGTGAGATACGCTTTTTTATGTGCTAAGTGATAATTTTAGCTAATTCGCCATTTTTTTAAAATCCATTTAAAAAAGGATTTGTCTCCATTTCTGCACCTACAGTTGTATAATTACCGTGGCCAGGATAGATAATAGTATCCTCAGGTAATGACAACAGCTTATTATGGATAGATTCCAATAATATTTTGGTTGATCCACCTAATAGATCTGTACGTCCTACACCTTGTTCAAATAATGTATCTCCTACGATGGCAAAACCATCCTGTTCAAAGATATAGGAAATACTACCAGGCGAATGCCCTGGTGTAAAAACAGCTTGAAAAACAAAATTACTCACTTCAAATTGCTGTTCTTTTTTGATGATTGTGTCTTGTGCTGGTGCAGCTACCCTATAATCTGGTAATGCAGCATATTTACTAGAGCCATTCTTCGTTGGATCGGAAAGCCAACTAACTTCCTTTTCATGAATCCATACAGGAACGTCAAATACCTCACGCACAGCATCCACTGCCCCTATATGATCAAAATGGGCATGTGTTAAAAAGATAGCAAGAGGTTTTAAGCCGTTGCTACGGATTGTTTTAATTAGACGCTCCGCTTCCTCACCTGGATCAAATACGATACATTCTTTTTCTTTATTCGATACGATATAGCAATTCGTTTGGATGGGACCAAGAGAATAACTTCGTACGTTCATCATAGTTATCACCTCAACTTCCTATTATACAGGCTTTGCCACAATTTGACGATAAATGTTCATAGTTTGCAGTATTTTAGTCCTCGACAAAAACAAGTAGAACGTTTACAATTAAGGAGGAATATTGTTTGCGACATTCATTTTCTGATGTCGAAAGGAGTGTCTATTTTTAATGAACTTATTAATGGTTATTTTTGGTCTAGTAGCGATTTTAGCTGTAGTTGGTACATTCCAAGCAATTAAAGAAAAGAACCTATTAAGCGTTGTTTTCAACTTATTAAGTGCTGCTGTATTCGGATGGTTCGTCATCATGACGATTGTTAACAGCGGTTACCCACCAAAATTACACTAAAATTCAGACAAAAAAAGAGCAGTCTCCTCGGAGATTGCTCTTTTTTTTGTTTATCATTACTTATTAAATTGAAGGAATCGTTTCTTGCCAATTTGTAGGACATCACCATTCATCAATACTTGTGATAGATCATCCATTGCTATTTTTTCTCCATTCAAGGATACACCATTTTGCTTGATTAACCGCAAAAACTCACTCTTACTCTGAATAAAGCCCATTGCCACTAGTTGTGGCATAATATCCACGATTCTTTCCTTATCAATTTCTAAGAGCAGTATAGGAATGTTTTTTGGTATTTCCTTTCTTTGAAATGCTGCTTCAAAATAAGATTTTGCTTCCTCCATTGCTGTAGCTCCATGGTATAAATTCGTAATAATTTCTGCTAATTGAAATTTCAGATCACAGGGATTCTCTCCCATTTGTAGTCTATCTTGAATAGCCTGCACTTGTAGTGGATGTTCATCTGTTGCTAATTCAAAATATTTGATAATTAAAGTATCTGGTATTTCCATCACCTTTTTAAACATAATCTCAGGTGCTTCATTGACACCAATATAATTGCCTAAGCTTTTACTCATTTTTTCAATGCCATCTAATCCCTCGAGTAACGGCATAAAAATAGCAATTTGTTTTTCTAATCCCCGATGCTTTTGTAAGGTGCGTCCCATTAGAATATTGAACGTCTGATCTGTTCCACCTAACTCTATATCAGCCTCTAGCTCTACCGAATCATATGCTTGCATAAGTGGGTAGAAAAACTCATGAATGCCAATTGGGATTTGCTGATGGTAACGTTTCTGAAAATCTTCGCGCTCTAAAAGTCGAGCAACAGATGTCGTGGCTGCCAGCTGAATGACTTCTTCAAATGACAGCTTTGCTAACCATTCACTATTAAAACGAACCGTTGTCTTGTTCTCATCTAGCACTTTAAAAATTTGCTCACAATATGTTTGGGCGTTTTTCTTCACTGTATCATCATTTAAGGCTGTTCGCCCCTTTGCTTTACCTGTAGGATCGCCAATTCGTCCTGTAAAATCACCGATAACAATAACTGCATGATGCCCTAAATCTTGCATTTGCTTGATTTTCCGTAGAACGACTGCATGACCTAAATGAATATCTGGTGCAGATGGATCGAGCCCTAGCTTAATTGTTAAAGGTCGCTGATTTTTATACGATCGCTCTAATTTTTCAAGTAAATCCTGCTCATCAACAATTTTGTTAGCACCCTTCTTGATAATCGCTATTTGCTCCTTTGGTGTTAAAAACATACGAAACATCTCCTTGTAATATTAAATATTAATATTGCAAGTTCTATAAGAGTTAATGGATTACCGACTGTTGTAAAGGCTTTAATAACTTTTGTACACGTTTCTGCTTAGAAGGCATAAAAAAAACGCCTTTAGGAAATTCCTAAAGGACGTAGATAAACGTGTTACCACCTTTTTTCAAGAGCTATTCACATAGCCCTCCTCAACAAGTACAGCCGTAGCGATACTTTTGCAATGATTACGGATGCAACCCCGTCGTAGCCTACTAAAGTTTCGGTACGCAGCTCCAAGATGTATTCACTTTAATATCCCTTGTGCCTCTCAACAACCGGCTACTCTCTGTCAGTTCCATTAAAGTTACTCGTTCTTTTCCATGCCTTTCACTCTTATACTCCGAAATGCGAAAAACAAATCTTCGTTATGCAGATATTTAAAATTATTATAATCGTATTTTTCTATTTGTCAATAAAAAGAGAGGTCCAATAAAGTGTTTTCACTTTACATAGCAATGTAAAACAAAGGAAATCTTTAAATTTTATGAAAGGTGTTTTCTTTAGCATAAGATTCACAAATTATATGAATGGTTGTCGTGACTAATTCCTTCTCCATATTTAAAATAGAAGCCAATGGTCTTTTTAAAACAATATAAAAAGAGAGATCCCTATACGAGATCTCTCTTTGATTATTTAACTGACTCCTGCTTTAAATTACCTGTTTTTTCATCATAGAATCGTAGCAAGTCTCCATTGATGATAGCATCGGAATTTTCCAGCTCCATTGTTGCACGATCAGCATAAGACTGACATGGCTCACCCTCTATTTCTTCACCAGTTGCTTTGTCATAGCAAGCTTCACCAGCATAGACGTATTTATCTGTAATAAAGCGTCCATCACGGAAGACTACAAAGTCCTCATGCTCTGGAGAGAATAAATCTGCACCCATTTGCATATCTTTTGACGTTTCAACGCCAAGAAGGTGTAAGATCGTTGGACGTAAATCCATTTGTCCTGAAATCTCTGTCATTTCTTTTCCATCGCCAGCTCCTGGGATGTGGATGAATAAAGGTACTTCTTGAAGCATGGCATTATCCATTGGTGTAATTTGATCTTTACCTAAATATTGTGCCATTGCTTTATTATGGTTCTCAGAAATACCATAGTGATCCCCATACATCACGATAATAGAGTTATCATAGACACCTTGATCTTTTAACTGTTGGAAGAAGTCTTTTAAAGCTTCATCCATGTATCGTACTGTTTGGAAGTAACGATTTAATGTACCTGAATTTGAATCATATTCAGGAATCATAATATCTTCTGGGTCCAATGTAAATGGATAATGGTTCGTTAATGTAATAAGTCTAGAGTAGAATGGCTGTGGCATATCTTTCATTAAAGCAGCTGATTGCTCTAAGAATGGAACATCTTTCATCCCCCAGTTTACAGCTTGCCCCTCTTCCACAGTATATGAATCTATATCGTAGAATTTATTAATTTTTAACGATTGATACATCATGTCACGGTTCCAGAATGATTTATTATTAGGGTGCATGACATTTGTAAAGTATCCATTTTCTCCAAGGCGTTCAGCCATTGAATTATACGTATTTCCACCATGCGTGAAGAATACAGCACCTCGACCTAATCCAAACAATGAGTTTTCAACAATAAACTCAGAGTCAGATGTTTTTCCTAGACCTGTCTGATGATAGAAGTTGCTGAAATAATACGTATCTTTATCTTTTGTTAAAGAGTTTAAGAATGGCGTGATTTCATGACCATTCATGTCATTATTGATGACAAAGTTTTGTAAAGACTCCATCGACACAACAATTAAGTTACGACCTTTATATTTCCCAAACATCTCTGGATTCACAGCAGCCTGATTAGAGCGTATATAGTTATTCACTTCTACTAGCTCACTACCATCGGCTAACGCACGTTGCGCAGATGATTTAGATTGAATATAAATGTCATACAAGTGGTAATTGTACGTACCAATGTTTTTTACTAATAATTCGCGGTCAAAACTACGTGTTAGTAATTGCGGACGCTCAGTTTCTGCTAATCCTAGGTTTAAGAATGTCATTGCTATCGCTAGCACAAAGAATGCACGACGGAACTCAACATTCACTTTAAATACTTCTTTCATTTTCGGTAAAAATTTATTCGCTAAGATTAAAATAACGACATCAACGAAATATAATACATCCCAAGGCTCCACTATCGCTGCTACTGATGTTCCTAAGTCACTAAAGTTACTTGTTTGGAATAATACTGGTAGCGTAATAAAATCATTGTAGAATCGATAGAACGCTACATTTCCGTATAAGACTATGGACAAAATAACACTGACCGTAATCAAATAACGATTTCTAGCTTTTGCTGATTTAAAGAATAGTGATAAACCATACGTAAATAGCAAGAAGCTTAGTGGATTAATAAATAAAATAAATTGTTGCATTGCATTTTCAAGTTTCATTTCAAAGCTTGTGTGGTAAACAATGACCGTTTTGATCCAAGTTGCTATAATTGCTAGTATCATAAATGAATGTTTAGGCCACTTTATTGATTTCATTCCTAACATCCTCCCTACTTCCTTACAAAAAAAATAATAATTTTTTACATTTTGTTACTGAAACAAAATATATCTTAATCCTTTTTTAACAGATAATCAACACATATCTTATGGAAAATTTTTTCTCCTCGCTCTTTCTATGCACTAGATATCTATATATACGTTTTGCAATGTAAAAAGTTTCGTAAAAACATAAAAACAGCGGAAACCCACTGTTTTTAAGAATATTACATACATGTTACATTAATTTTACAATACCCAATTACATTATATTTCAAACATTACTTTTTATGCTCTTCCATACGAAGTCTTGTTGTTTCTTGTCGAATTAGTAGCAAGGCCATTTGATAATCTTTTATGTCTAGTACATTTGCTTTATAGAGTTCACGTATTTCATCCTCCATTAACATCAAATCGCCAATTGGATCACGTGTATAAATATAAGTACCATATGTTTTCAAGAGTTCATAAATATCTAACATTTTATCCATTTTCGTTCGCTCCTCGTTGTGCAAGACAGTCAATACGTTTTGTGGGTGTCACAATGATATCTACTGGGCAATCATGTGCTTCGGTAGGAACGCAATCAATGATTTGTTCATCAAAGAGCAGCGACATCAGCTTACCCTTATTATAGTTTAATACATAGCGGTCATAATAACCACCGCCATAGCCGATTCGATAGCCATATCGATCAAAAACAACGCCTGGTACTACAATGATATCCATCTCATTTGCGTCAACAAACTCACATCTTGCTGGAATGGGCTCACGCAAATGCATATATACAGTTTCAAGCTGAGCAAATGATTCAATGGCGTAAAATGACATTTCTCTTGTTTTTGGGTGGCATTTAGGAACTGCGACCTTTTTACCTAGTGCCCATAACTCCTCAATCAAAAGAATCGTGTCGACTTCTGGCTTATTTGAAATGGTCATGCCAATTGTATTTGCTTCTATTATATATGGTTCCTGTAGCACCTTTTTTAAAACAGCTAATGATTGACGCTGATAGTCTGCATCCGTCATAGTGGCAAGGGCTTGGCGTACCGTGTTTCGTAAAGTTGTTTTATCCATCTAGGCTACCTCCTCTATCGTAAAACTTCATATCCTCTTGGAGTCGTTACATCGAAATGATGTCATAAAATGTAGAAAGCCAAAACCACTTGTGGTTTTGGCTTAATGAGCGATTACTTAGTTTCACGGTGAAGAGTGTATTTCTTCTCGCGAGAGCAATATTTTTTAAGTTCAAGACGCTCTGGATTGTTACGCTTGTTCTTTTTAGAAATGTAGTTACGTTCGCCGCAATCTGTGCAAGCTAAAGTAATGTTTACGCGCATCATTAACCCTCCCACTCTATATCAAGAATTTAAATTTGAGCATGATTTATACGACTAACCTATTATAACATAAACTGAAAAAAAATCTACCTTCATTTCATATTAAGTTTGCATATGGTAAAATATCTTATAATTACATACTACATTGAGGTGAAACTATTGGATTTATCCATCGTATTAATGAGTATCGGGATTTTTCTGATCATCGTTTCGTTCTTTTTCAAAAATAGCTCGAAAAAAATCGAACAAGATGTCGAAGAATTATCTATCTCCATCTTCCAAGAAACAAATAATTTAAAACGTCGCCTAAAAATTGTTGAGGAAGAACTTTTATTAGAGCCTGAGTTCCAAGTGAAATCAAAATCAAGTATACACCCAAAAGGACAAAATCCTAAAGTACAACAAGTCATGCAAGCCGTTCAACAGGCAGCCCAGGCTTCAAAAGTTGGACAAACAACAGCACAAGCAAAACCCATTCATCAAATTATCGTTAGTCAGGTACTGGAATTAAATAAACAGGGTCTTTCGGTAGCAGATATCAGTATTCGCTCAAATTTAACAGAAGAGCAAGTTCGGCAAGTGATTGCAAACGGGGGGCGTTGATTGATGAATAAGTCTGCCATCCGTGCATTTGGCATGGCCATTTTTCTTATTGGGGCATTGCTCGCACTCGCAAGCCGCTTCGATGTAAATATTGTTCCTACCAAGGAATTTTCCAATCATCAACAGGTAGAGGAACTGCAAAATAAATTAAATAAGGCCAATCAAGAAAACGCTTCGTTAAAGGAACAATTAAAGCAAGTAAATACGACTGAAAAAACTTCTACTACAGATTCATCTGAACAAGCTGTTGAACAAACAGATACGGAAGTGACATCGATGTCACTGCAAATCTATAGTGGCATCACACCATATAGTGTGGCACAAAAGCTTGAAGATGGTGGTATTATTACCAATAGTGTTGAAATGGAGTTACTACTCGCTAATCCTAAATATGCTAGAAGCTTACAAATCGGCTCCTATGAGGTCCATTCTTCCATGACTTTAGAAGAAATAGCTAATTTAATTACTGGCAAGAAACAATAACTTTAAAAGCTGTCGCCCATTCATATTAGGCGACAGCTTTTTTATTACGCTATACTTTCTAGGAAGGCTTTCATCATCATACTGCCTTCTTTTGTGCCGATTGATTCGGGATGAAACTGCAGCCCATAAAGAGGATATTCTTTATGTTGAATGGCCATAATCTCTCCATCATCACCCGATGTTGCGAGTATGTTAAAATCCTTGTGTAATGTTTGTTCTTCAATAATAAGCGAATGATAACGCATGACTTCAATGTCTCCATCTAATTGGGCAAATAATCCTGTTTTCTCGTATTGTAGCGGGGACAGCTTTCCATGCATAATGTTTTTGGCCTGCACAATTTTTGCCCCAAAAGCCTGCCCTATGGATTGGTGTCCAAGACAAATACCCAAAATAGGGAATTTTTGATAGAGTTCTTTGATGACCTCTATCGTTATACCTGCTTCATTTGGCGTTCCTGGTCCTGGTGATAAAATTATGGCTTCTGGCGACAATTTTTGAATTTCTTCTATAGTAATGGCATCGTTTCGCAAGACCTTGACGCTTTTCCCAAGCATACTGATTTGTTGAAACAGATTATAGGTAAAAGAATCGTAATTATCAATTAATAAAATCATTTTTTTACCTCCAATAGCGCACGGGCTTTATTCAGCGTTTCCTCATATTCTGACAATGGAATAGAATCGTAAACAATACCTGCTCCTGCCTGTACATGGGCCTTTTGATCCTTAATGAGCATTGTGCGAATCGCGAGGGCCAAGTCCATGTCACCTGTTGTCGAAATATAGCCTACTGCTCCTGCATAGACCCCTCGCTTTACTGGTTCTAATTCATTAATCAATTGCATGGCACGAATCTTAGGTGCTCCTGACACTGTACCAGCAGGTAAACAAGCACGAAGTACATCCAGTACATGGAGGTCATCTCGTAATTCGGCTATAACCTCAGACACCATATGCATCACATATTTATAGCGCTCAATACTCATGTATTTGGTTAGTTTGACAGAACCGACTTTGGCAATACGTCCAAGATCATTGCGACCTAAATCCACTAACATACGGTGCTCCGCTATTTCCTTGCTATCTTCTAATAGCGCATTTGCGATGGCTTCGTCCTGTTCTATTGTCGCGCCACGCGGCTTTGTACCTGCTATTGGATTGGTTGTCACCTTTCTATTTTTTACCTTTACAAGACTTTCAGGGGAGGTTCCTAAAATGACATAGGCTCCATAATCCATATAGAACATATAGGGTGACGGGTTAGATGTGCGCAATTGACGATAGAGCGAGAATGGCGAACCCGTAAACGGCGCAGAAAAACGTTGTGATAACACAATTTGGAAAATATCGCCTCTCAAAATATGCTCCTTAGCACGTTCCACCAAAGTAACAAATCGCTCCTTTGAAATCATTGGCTTAAACTGTAGCTCATCCACTTTTAATGCCTCAAAGGTTGAGCCTGCACAAAGCTGTTGCTCCATCGTCGCTACAGCTGCCTCCATCTCCTCTAATGAACGCCCCTCGTGAAACAGATCAATCGAAGCTAATGTAATTTCCTGCGTTACATGATCAAAAACAATAAATGTATCATAGAAAAAAACATGCACATCAGGCATAGCTAAATCATCCTGTAAATAGTCTCCGATTTTTTCTGTGTAGAACGCTGTTTCATAGCCAAAGAAACCTATGGCTCCTCCAAAGAAAGCGAAAGGATAGTTTTCTTCATGAAAGGGTATTACTTCTTTTAATTGATCGAGCACATTGCCACTGACCTTGTCATTTTCCATTCCTTTTGAAAAGACGAATTCTTCGTTGTTTCCTTTTAGTTCAGCCACTGGATTGATGGCGATAAAGGAGTATCGCCCACTCTCCTCATGTTTTGCTGAAGATTCGAACAACATTTTATGCTGCCCTCTAAGTGATTGATACACAGAGATCGGGGTCATCATATCCCCCTGTAATACTTTCATAGCATACTTTCTAAGCTCAACTGTCATACTCTTCTCTCCTTCTCTAAGCTCTGCTCTTCTACACCTCATATATCCTTGGCATCATTGATCTGCCAAATGCTTTCTCTTCATTCAGCTAAATCATTTGCTGTATAAAGATAAATATAAAAAGGCCTTTCCATCACAAAAGGACGGAAAAGCCGTGGTGCCACCTTCATTGGTCTCCTAATTAAGAAGACCCTCTTTAAGCCTTATAACGTAGGCATCCGCTAATCCGTACTATTTTCAGGATTAGAGCTCCGAAGTCCATTCACCAAACATTTGTACTAGTTTCCACCAACCACTAGCTCTCTATAACAAATTGTACTAGCTACTATTCTTCATCAAAGCTGATTTCTTGGTAATATTGTAAAGCAATCTATCTTACAATTCAATTTATTTTTTATTTCGTAGACTTTCATCTTCATGAGGGCTAACCAACGTAATCGATAACTCCTCCACTATTTGACGAATGGCAAATAAAATATCCTGTCGCACTTCCAGCATAACAGCGGTATCATTTGTAGCAACAAAGAAACGGACAAGGACACGATAGGAATCGTGATGAAATTCATCTATAAATACATGAATCATGTCTTTCTCTGTTTTTGCATGTAAATAAATTTCCTTATGAATGGCCGTTAAAGCGCTGCGTATACCGTCCTCGTCATTATCGGAAGCGACATATAAAAATTGCTCACATTTCCGTTTTTCTCTTCTAGATAAATTATAAAGTGGTCGATTAACTAAATAGGAGTTCGGCACATACACAAGTCCTTTGTCTCCTGTTTGAATTAAGGTACTTCTTAAATTGATATCCTCAATCGTTCCTTCAATTTTTTGATCCTCTGTCGCAATCCAATCCCCTATTTGGAATGGATTATCTAATGCTACGGACATGCCACCAAATACATGCGCTAATGTATCACGAATACCAAAGGCAATCGCCACGCCCGTTAAACCAATTCCTGTTAAGAAGCCATTGAGATTAAAATCCCAAAAGGAAGCAATCGTAAACATAGCAAAAATCATGATGAGTACTTTACCGATTCGTAGGAAAAACGGTAATAAGACATTCTGATCCTCTTCGCTCGTTAATTCGAATGGTTGTTTCGTATAAAAATTCAATACATCATAAACCCCTTTAAAAGCAAAAAACACCATAATAGACAATACAAAATTCTTTGTTGATGGATGCGTAAATAAAGGAACCTTTATTAAATAAGATAAGCTTAGCACAATGACCGTCGTCATAAAGGCATAGCCAATTGCTTTACTAAATTGCGCCAGTACATTTGCTTGGAAGTTGCGCTGACGATCCTTTAAAAATATCACTGCTCGATGAATAATTTTTTTGATGATGAAACGTTGAATAAGCCACCCAACTAAACAAATAATGACGGCAATTAAACCATCTATCCAAGTTGGGACTGTAAATTTAGGTAACAACCAATGTAATGAATCCATGTATTTCTCCTTTATAACTACCTATGTATCGCCAGCAAAAAGGAGCTGACCTTCAGTAATGGTTAGCCCCTTTTTGTTATTGTATGGCATCATCTGCAAAAAAAGCCTTACTAGCAAACCAAAATTGCTGTTTATTAAAATTATGTTCATGCATGGCAATCACTGAAAATTCAGCATGATATTTTTGCTTCATTTCCTCTAGCATGATTTTCGCTTGCTTGCCAACGAGATGTTGCCCATCAATAGGTGTTCCTTCTGTAAAAATAATCACATCTGCTTCTGTGCCTAGTTGATTTTCCTGTAGTAATGCTTTCACAAACTGTAAAACAGGAAAAATGGCAGCCTCTCCCTTTGCCTTATATTCGATAAAACTCTTAAAATCAGCTAAATTTAAATGACCATTTTCAAAGCGGTAGTGGACATGAATCTGACGATCATACGGAACAATATATAAATCACGGCCTTCCCGATGTGCATTCATAAATAATGCTAAAATCATACTTTTACAAATCTCAGAGTAAGCTGCCATCCCTGTCGTTTGTTCTAAACATATAATCATCGGACCAGAGTCTTGTTGATAGTCATGAAAGGGCACATAGTAAATATTTCCGCTTTTCGTTGTCTGCTGCTTGAGCTTTTGACGTCTTAGCTCTAACCATTTTCGTTCATAATACTGGCGTTGCTCTTTGCCGTTTGCTAAGCGTTCAGCTTTCTCAATAGCAGGGATATTTTCTCGGATTTCATGCATGATATCTGTCAATTCTAGTGCAAATGCTGCCATATTTCGTAATGGCTCACTCTTGAAAAAATAATCGATAAAATAATGTTGTTCTCCTTCACTTAACTCCTCTATATGTAGGTTTTCGTAGAGAAAACGTAAATAGTCAAGTTGTTCGATTGTCATCTGCTGGTCAAATTGCTTGATGAGGGATTCAATTGCATCTTTCACTTAGCAGCACCTCCTAAGCACCACATTTTTTGGATAATGTCTATAGTATAACCAAAAAAAAATTTTGACAATACAAAAACGCTCGCTATAAAGACGCTACAGAAAAAACAATGTTGCTACTTCAGGAATTTTTTTTGCAAAAGAAAAGAAGAGCTAAAAAGCAGCTCTTCTCTCTTAATTATTTAATTCATAATGTTTGCCTTTTACTAAGTAAAATAGATGTTCTGCAATATTTGTTGCATGATCAGCAGAACGTTCTAAATAGCGGCAAATAAATGTGAGGTGTGTAATCTGCGAAATATGGGATGGGTTTTCTACCCCTGCACGAAGTAAAAGTGTAATCGTTGCCCCGTATAAATCGTCCACATAATCATCTAATTCAGCGATTTCTTTAGCGCGTACCGTATCTTCCTCGGTAAAGGCCTTCATGATGCTCTCTAGCATTTCTACTGTTTTATTACACATAGTTTGTAGATTCGTTATCGGGAATATCATTGGTTCTTTGCCAATTCGAATCGCTTCTTTAGCAATATTGACCGCATAGTCGCCTACTCTTTCCATATCCGATGCTGCTTTTACAAGAACCATGAGACGGCGTAAATCTGTTGCTACTGGTTGTTGCTTGGCAATCATTAGTATTACATGGTCATTAATTTCTTCTTCAAGGCGATTAATAATTAAATCGTCTTCCAAAATTTTTAATGCCTTTTCTAAATCCTGCTCTACTAATGCTTCAAAAGCTGTTTTTAATGCAAAGATACTGCTGTTGGCAATTGCAAGAAATTGTCCCTGTACCTCTTTTAACTCTTGTTCAAAACGTTCACGTACGATCATCCAATTGCTCCTCCTTAGCCGAAACGTCCCGAAATATAGTCTTCTGTCCGTTGATCTGCTGGTGTTTGGAAAATAACATCCGTTTTATCGTATTCGACAACCTCTCCACTTAGGAAGAATGCTGTACGATCAGAAATACGTGCTGCTTGCTGCATATTATGTGTCACGATAACAATGGAATAATCTTTTTTCAATTCTTGTACAAGCTCTTCCACTTTCAATGTAGAGATAGGGTCTAAAGCAGATGTTGGCTCATCCATTAGAATGACATCAGGTTCAATCGCCAAGCAACGCGCAATACAAATACGTTGTTGCTGACCACCTGATAATCCGTAGGCATTTTGATTTAAACGATCTTTTACCTCATCCCAGATGGCTGCCCCTCTTAGTGATTTCTCCACAATTTCATCTAGAATTTTTTTATTTTTAATGCCATGGATTCTTGGTCCATAGGCAATGTTATCATAAATAGATTTTGGGAACGGGTTTGGCTTTTGGAACACCATTCCTACACGTGTTCTTAATTCCTCTACCGTATAGTTTTTATCTAAAATATTACGCTCACGATATAAAATTTCCCCTGATGTACGAACGATTGGTACAAGTTCAACCATTCTATTTAATGTTTTTAGATACGTAGATTTACCACAACCAGATGGCCCAATAATAGCCGTTACTTCATTTTCATAGATGCTTAAATTAACATCTTTTAAGCCATGGTGATCACCATACCATAAGTTTAAATTTCGTGTATCGTAGACAATGTTTTTCGCCACATCTGTCATAGACTTAGTTGTTGCTTGATTCAATTTGACAATTGTTTTTTCCTCTTTTAAATCTAGTACCATAAGGTCACCTCATTAATAACGTTTTTGGAATTTATTTCGAATATAGATGGCAATAGAATTCATCAACAACAGCACCGTCATCAGCACTAAAATACCTGCTGCCGCTACATACTGAAAGGCTTCTTGTGGTCGTTTTGCCCAGTCATAGATTTGCATCGGTAATGCTGTAAATTGACTCAATAAACCATTCGGTAAAAACTGCAGGATAACTGGAATCCCAATAACAACTAGTGGAGCTGTTTCTCCTATGGCACGAGACAAGGCTAAAATACTTCCTGTTAAAATACCTGGGATGGCGGCTGGTAATACAACACGCAAAATCGTTTGCCATTTCGTTGCTCCCATACCATAGGAAGCCTCACGTTGTTCATTTGGCACTGCACGAATGGCCTCTTGAGCCGCTACAATGATAACAGGTAAAATTAACAAACTCATTGTAAAGCCCGCAGCTAAAATACTTTTTCCTAAACCCATCATACGTACGAAAATAGTTAATCCAAGTAATCCAAAAACAATGGAAGGAACACCTGCTAGATTGGATATATTCATGCGAATAAAATCATTGATTCTATTTTTCTTGGCATACTCCTCTAAATAAATCGCAGTACCCACACCTAAAATAATCGATACTGGCGCTACAACTGCCATTAACCAAAGCGAACCGATCAAGGCAGCTTTGATACCTGCCTTATCCGCAAATCGTGATGCAAAATTCATCAAGAAATCGATGTTTAAGTAATCGATACCCTGTGTCACAATGCGGTACAGTAAAACAGCTAAAGTTACAAGTGCAAACGTAGTAGCTAAGAAAAATAGGGTTTTCCAAACTTTATTTGCTGTAATACGCTTTGTCATTCGTTTCATGACGACCGTGTCATCCATATAGCGCATGCTAGTAAACCTCCCTGAAGCGTTTCGAAATATAGTGAGCAAGTAAATTCATTACTAGTGTAAAGATAAATAGTGTGAATCCTACTGAATAAATAGAGTAATAAATGGTTGTACCATAACCCGCATCACCCGTTGAAACCTGTACAATGTATGCAGTCATTGTTTGAATAGAGTCTGTCACATTGAGATCAAATTTCGGTGTCGATCCACCTGCAAGCGATACAATCATTGTTTCACCTATTGCCCGGGAAATAGCTAACACAACGGAAGCCACAATCCCAGAAAGTGCAGCGGGTAGTACTACTTTGATTGCTACCTCAAATTTCGTCGCACCTAGGGCTAAAGCCCCTTCACGCATACTATTTGGTACAGATGACATGGCATCTTCTGAAAGAGATGTAATCATTGGTAAAATCATAATTCCTACAACAATACCAGGACTTAATGCATTAAATAGTTTGAGTCCAGGTACAATTTCTTGTAGGATTGGTGTGACAAATGTTAAAGCGAAGAAGCCATAAACAATTGTTGGCACACCTGCTAATACCTCTAAAATAGGTTTCACTGTACGTCTTGTTTTCTCACTTGCATATTCACTTAAATAGATAGCTGAAGCAATTCCAAATGGTACAGCTACTACAACTGCAATAAGTGTCACTTTTAATGTACCAGCGATTAATGGCAAAATCCCAAATAACGGTTCATTACCTGAAAATGGTAACCATTTTGTACCGAAAAGGAAATCCGTAATCGACACACGTTTAAAGAATTCAAACGTTTCAAAAATAAGGGTGAAAACAATGCCAAATGTTGTTAAAATCGAAATAATTGCTGCAGAAAATAATAGAGCTGGCATGGCTTTTTCCACTATTTTCTTTGTTTTTTGATTGCGCGAATTTGCAATTAATTGCTGCACAGATGATGTCTTATCTTCCTTTTGAGAAACCATTGGGAGCTCCTTTCAAATAAGTGAGGGAAAGAGCATACATCTCTTTCCCTCTATGCATGTCTTCTTATTTTAAGCCTTCTAAAGTTTTTAAGCCTTCAGTATATTTTTCTTCAGGTAAACGAACATAGCCAACTGCTTCAGCCATATCGCCTGCGTTTTCAAGTGTAAATTTAATGAAGTCGTAGGCTGCTTCATTGTCCTTCATAGCACTATTTTTTACGTATGTGAATAGTGGGCGTGAAAGTGGTGTATATTCGCCACCTTCAATTGTTTCATTAGTTGGCTCTACTCCATTTACTTTTACAATGTTTAATTTATCTTTATTTTCAAGGTAGTAAGCATAACCGAAGAAACCGATAGCGTTTTTATCACCAGCCACACCTTGCACTAGCATATTATCATCCTCTGATAATGTTGCTGAGCTTACTAGATCCGCCCCATCTAAAATGACTTCATCGAAGTAATCATATGTGCCTGAATCCGTACCTGGTGAATAGTAAATGATTTTTTCATCTGGCCAAGATGGATCAATATCAGACCATTTTTTCTCTTTTCCATCTTCAACCCAAATTTTTTGTAATTGTTCTACAGTTAAATCCTTCGCCCAATCATTTTCCGGATTCACCACTACTGATAAACCGTCATATGCTAAAGCTAGCTCTGTAAAATCAATGCCCGCTTCTTCTAATTTCGTTTTCTCTTCATCTTTTATATTACGAGATGCATTTGAAAAGTCTGTTTCACCTGCGATGAATTTTTCAAAACCACCACCAGTACCAGAAACCCCCACTGATACTTTGACATCTGGTTGTGTACCTGCATACTCTTCAACAACTGCCTCAATGATTGGTGCTACTGTTGATGAGCCATCTCCAGCTACAGACCCTTGTAGCTTTTCATCAGCAGCTTCTTGTCCTGAGCTTGCTGGTGCGTTCGTTTCTGCATTGTTTCCATTTTGTGCAGAATCGCTACCACATGCACCTAGCATTAATGCAGAACCCATTACTGCTGTCATCGTTAAGTACTTCCACTTTTTCATCTCATTTGCCTCCGTCATGAACTGTTTTATAGTTATTTGTCTTACAATCTTTACTATAATGACTGATTGTTGAAGTCGTATAAACGGTTCGTAAAAGAGATGTAAAGGAATGTAATGCTTTGTAAACGATTGTAAAGATGCATTTACAATCGAAGAAACTTGCTTCCCATTGGAAAGGTGCTATAATAAGCAATTGTGTCAGGAAATATAATATTTTAATGATAAGGAGAGTTTGACCTTTGTCATGAAACATGCAAAAGTACAAAATGCTGATTATTTTAAAACATATTTATCATTAGTAATGGAACATCGGGACTTCACACTTCAAGAGGCGATTGATTTTATGGTAGCTTCTTATTTCTATCACAATATAGAACTTTATGGAGTAAAGCCAAGAGAGCAATTTGAATTAGCCATTCAGCACTTATCTGCGTAAAGGTACTAAATATCATAAAGGGGCGTTTTGCTATGCAAACGCCCTTTTCATGTTGTTGAAAAACATACATAGACTTTTTGTGAAAGGTGAAAAATGGATTTCTGTGGGCGAGCGTCGAACGGCTTTCTCCGCTACCGCTCCGTGCAGGGGCTCGCCTGACTCACTTCCCTCAGGAGTCAA
>NZ_JBHERJ010000102.1:0-24551 GCF_043359455.1 Lysinibacillus sp. PWR01
TTTAATTACGCCGTTTTGGTACTTTTTCGGCGAGGCTTTAACAAGCGGTTTTTGCTTGTTAAAGGATGGTGATAAAAAGTACGTAGTGCAAATGTTAATTAAGGTAAAGGTATTCACCAATAATAAAATAATAATTATATTATGAGTAATTACCTTTACCTTAATGGTTAAAGGAGAATGGAAAAATGGTAAAATTAGTTTTAGCGAAAAAGGAAGCGGTAGAATTATTCGGGTCGGAGGATTGCAAGAGACATTTTTTGAAATATGGAAAATTCACGAACAAGGATATTGAAATATCCTTAATTAATGAAATGAAAAGATATTACAATACAGTTGAGAGTGTAAAACCAGCAAAAGGTCGTGGTTATGTTTATGAGCTTAGTGGCGAGAAAGATGAACCTACACCAAAAGAAGATGGAAGAATAAGCAATGGTGCATGGAGCAATCCATACATAAAGAACATGGATATTATGGTTGTTTCTGTTTTAGAACAAGGGTTAGTAGAAGAAACAGCGCAAACTTTAAGTAAATGGTGCTTTGATTTTGGATTAATATCTTTAAAGATATATGAATTATTACCTGCTAAATACAATCAACATTTTAAAGAACAATGTTTACAAGAATTAAAGGAAAACAATATTATTAGTGAAGGTGAAGATAGAATTTTAAACGATTTTATATATCAATTAAAAACTTTACAAAGTCAATTAGCAGGTACATTGAAAAGAATGCAGAAAGCTAATCTAATCGAATATTACTCTGTACCAAAAGGATATGTTGAAGAAGATGATAAAACAGTCAATTTGCATGAAAGTACAGTTAAGAAAATACTAACACTTCAAAGAGAGTTGATGGAACGTTATAATGTAAGCGATTGGTATTTAAATACATTTTACAATTCATCAAGATCTCGGGAATATCGCGATGAATGGAAAAAAGGGTTAGCGCTAATCACAGATGAAAATGAGAATATTATTGGCTTAAGTTATTGGTATAAGACATACGCAATTATTTTAAAAGCGCGAAAGAAGAAAATTATACATTATTTAGAAAAATACAATAAGGGTGTTATTGAGCAATTCAAAAAAGACACGCAAGTATTTATAGAAGAAAATGAAAATAAATTTCATAAAAATAGACATGATTATGTTGTGAGTGAAGCACAAAAGAGAGAAGACAATTTTCTAAGTGAAAAAATAAATGTAATTGAATTAGATGAATCTGTTAAGGAAATCTACGATTCAAATACGAGAGAAGTAAAATATCATAACAAAAGACAAGATTATACATATGATGAAAAATATTATGCTTTATACTTTGATAGATTGTACGCACAACGAATTAAAGAATTACAGGAATACTATGGACACACTTTTAAATAAAATGATTGTATCGTGTAGAACAAAAATATAAGGGTTTTGGAATTTTTGATTAGCCTTATATAAAAACACAAAAAACATATATAATGCAAATCAAGCATTTCAAACATAAAGTTATTCAGCCCTTACATTGATGTGGGGGCTTTAAAGTTAAGAGAAAAAGACCTCCAAAATCTGAAGGTCTTATGATTTCCCTAATTCTATAATTATTTCATTGTATATTCTCTCTAAATAAATTTTCTCTTCGACATCGGTTGTAATTTGATTTATTTTATCAAATGCTTCAATTATTGTTAATGTATTAGTAACTAGATTACTATCATATAATTTCTTTGCGCTATCTCTAGAAGCTGTGCTTAATTTTTGTTTAGAGTTTTGAATTTTTCTAAATATCATATAAAGTTGATTTTGGGTTAATTCACTATTTTTAATGTTTTTCATATGTTCAAGAGTACGTAATTTTAATTCGTTAATTTTATTAGAATTAATTAGTTTCTCTTTAACTGTATTTACACCAGTGGAGTGATTAATGTTAAAAACATGATCAGATATCCCGCTAAAGCTCTGGTTTTTATCATTAACAATAGTGTATCTCAGTTCAAGGGAAAATTTCCCTTCCTTAATTTCATTATTGGAAATGTAAACGCCAAAGTAAATATATCCTATATTTTCAATTTTAATAGGGCTTTCTAGATTGAAAAATATGTTAATAGCAGAGTCTGTTAAGAATGCTCGTTCTACTACAAACTTTGTTTTATTTACTTGGCAATATTTGTGTAGGAAAATTAAAGTTAAATAGATAGCAAGATGATTATCATAATTATTATAACGGGTAGAGGTAAGCCCTCTTAAAAGCCAATCTCCATCATGCTTCATCAATCTATATTGTTTTTGTATATTAGGTTCTTTTTCAAATAACTGGGTAATGTTCTCTCTTAATAAATCACGATAGGAGTTAGAAATACAATATTTAGAAAATTTACCCATATGAAAAATATCATCTAAAAAATCGTAAGTAAAGTCATATATTCCTATTGCATTAAAATCCTCTTCCAAATCTTTATTATTAAATCGTAGAATGATCTCATTATTATCAGATAAACCGATATACTCCATATTTTGAAGTTTTTCTACAATGTCTAACTTCTCTTCGTCTACTTTTTCAAATAATGTTATTAATTCTTTTGAACCGTCTATCAATATCTCGGATTCTAAATCAAATTCAGTTAGCGGGAATGTTTCACCTATTAATAGATCTAAATCAGATTCTCTAATTAGATACTTCAAATCTTTGAAACGAGCTTTAGGAGAATTATCCTGTTTTGAATAATAAACTTGATAAATATGATTTTTCATAATATTCCCTCCCTTTTGTAACTATATTACCATTTAAGACATATTATGTCGAATTTTATATATTTACAAAAATAATCTTTCTATTAATCATGTATGCTTTTTATACAAAGGATACATATGGTATACTGATGTAAAGACAATCCTTAATAGTTAATTTATTGAATAAGTAGTATTATAATTAAGTTTAAACTAGCATACATAAAAGAGCTTGAATTATGGTAAATATGAACTAAAAAAAGGGAATGTTGATTGATGTTCAACCTTTAAAAACAAAAAAAGAAATTCATGAATTAATAGAAGCATTGGGGATGTCTAAAAATGGTTTGCGTGATGATTTAAATTAGGCATTTCAACAGGTTTACGGTGTGGGGATTTAGTTGCTCTCAAAGTTGAACAAGTAAAAGGTAAATCGTCATTCAAAATTAGAGAGGGTAAGACCAAAAAGGAAAGAATGGTTAGCTTTATAACTGATCTTGCTGATTAAATAGAAACATTACCTAAAGATGCGGTACACCTATTTGCTAGTCGTAGGGGTGGTGGTCATTTTACTACAACACAAGTTTATCGTAGTATTGCTAAAGCTGGTGATATGATTGGGAATGACTCAATTGGTACTCATACTATGCGTAAGACATTTGGATACACATATTACCAAGCGACAAAAGACGTAGCAACATTAATGGAGATATTCAACCATTCGTCACAGAAAATGACTTTACGTTACATTGGAATCACAGAAGAATCTATTGAAAATTCTATAAGAAATATTAGTTTTTATTAGTATTTTTTGTATAATTTTCCAAATTAGTAAAAGGGGTGTTCGAGTGAATCGACCTAGGTCAACAAAGATAATTTTTAATGACCCAAAAGAAAAAGAAGAATTTTTCAAATGGCTAGAGGAAGATGATAGTGATGATGAGGGAATTAAGCGTGCTAGAGCATTACTACAAGAGGATGATAATGAAGAATCTACTAGTACTATAACCATAATTCCGATCAGTACAAGACGTGGTACATCTAAAATATATGAACCTAGGGTAGGAAGGGCTAACAGAGAAACTAGAGTTCCAGATAAATTTAAAGAAATAGCTCGCATAGTTGCAAAGCATAATAATGTTGCTGGACAAAAAATTGCTTTAAAGAATGGCGATCATGTGGTAGTCAACGTTGGTGTAAAAGCTAAGTCTACTATTATTGGAAATAAAGGTAAAACTAGAGGCTTGAGGACAGACAGGTAGATTAGTCATAGGGGGATTTTATGTATTGGAAATATATTAGAGAATTAGATGCTAAAATATTAAACACTTTTAAATGTACTGATGAACCAATTGTGGAAGAATATTTAATAAATGAAGCTCTAAAGAATGATTTAGAGTTATATACTACTACAAGAGTGCTAATTGATGATCAATCTAATATCATTGGTTATTATTCAATGTATAATGATATTGTCACTGTTGGAGGAGATAAAAAAAGGAAATTCGATATTCAACATTGGACATCGATTAATAGTTTCCCTTCTGTTCGTCTACATTATCTAGGTGTTTCTGACGAATTTAGAAAGCAAGGATACGGAAAGAAAATCCTTAAAGAAGTATTAAAACAAACAAAAGCTATTGTTGAAATGTCTGGTTGTATGTTTATTACGGCTGAAGCGATTAATGACAATGCATTCAAATTTAATGAAAAATATGGATTTAAAAAGTTTCGGAATATAAAAGGTAAAAGAATCGCGTCTGAGCCAGAATTAATGCTTCTAAAACTTAATAGTTTAATAGGATAGTACAGGGTGGCGTTGTCCAAATATTTGGGCTTACTGTATTATATTACATCGTAGTTACAGCCATCAGCGACTATTGAGTGGGAATAATTAAATAACAATAAGAAAAGCTTGGAGAATCTACTTAATAGTAGAGTTTGCTCCGAGTTTTTTGTTGGATAAATGGATTTTTGATACTCAAAAGCACTATTATTAATTGAATAAAGTATATAAGTATAGGTATATATTTTAAAATATTGTAAAATTAAACAGAATATATTATTGCATGTAAAATAGTAATATAATTTATTATTTTAGATAACAGTATGAGGTGAGAAATTTGAATATTAGAGAGTTTATAAAGGGATTTAAAAATCATCCCGTTGTTTTTATTGGAACAGGAATTAGCTTACGATACTTAGAAAACTCTTTTACATGGGATGGTCTATTGAAACATATATCTTATGAATTAGTGGGCTCTAATGAACATTATTATGATATTAAATCTAAATATGAAATTGATGGAGAATATGATTACACAAAAATTGCAAGTGAACTAGAAACTTATTTTAATAACGTTGTAAAAAGTGATAGGAACGGAAGGTTCAAAAAAATAAATGATATTTTTTATGAAAATATGGAAATGGGTAAAAATATTAGTCGGCTAAAATTGTATATTTCTGAAATTTTAAGAAACTATTCATTTAAAGATGACAAATTAGAGGAAATAGCAGAATTAAAGAAAATAAGGAAGAACATTGGGTCTGTAATTACTACAAATTATGATTCGTTTATTGAAGATATTTTTGAGTTTAAAACATTAATTGGAAATGAAATTTTATTAAGTAATCCATATGGTTCTATTTACAAAATACATGGAAGTCTTGATGAGCCGAGTAAAATAATTATAACAGAATCTGATTATACAGAATTTAATGAGAGATATGAATTAATTAGAGCACAATTGTTATCACTGTTTATTCATCATCCTATTATCTTTTTAGGTTATAGTATAGGTGACAACAATATAAAGGATATTCTTAAAACAATATTTACTTATGTAAATCCAAATACTGAAGAAGCTGAAGAAATTAGAAAGAATTTTTTATTAGTAGAATATGAAGCGGGTTCTAATAATCAAGAAGTGACTAATCATGATATTGATATGAAGGGTTTTTCTACAATTAGAATAAACAAAATCAAAACTGATAATTTTGATGAAATATATAAAGGTCTATCTGATTTAGTTTTACCTGTATCTGCTATGGATATAAGGAAAGTTCAGTCAATTGTAAAAGAAATTTATACAGGTGGCGATATTAAAGTAAGTATTACTGAAGATATAGATAGTTTACAGAATGGTGAGAAGGTATTAGCTATCGGCTCTTTGAAAACTATAAAGTATGATTTCCATACATCATCAGAGATGATGGAAAATTACTTTAATATTATTGATGAATCCAATCATCAATTACTAGAGTTAATCAATAAACTAACTATCCAAAACAGTCAATACTTTCCGATTTTTGGTTTTGGTATAATCCAAAAAAATATTGAGAGGTTTGAGGACCTAAAAATTAATCAGATTAAAAAAATCAATAGTTTATTAGAAACGCCTGTGCGTTTTGAAGTTGAGCATAATTATATACAAAATATTCTTTCTGACGCAGAAATTCCTCAGACAAAAAAAGATTTAGCAATAATATATGGAATTTTGAAAGGTAATATCCCTTTAGTAGAAACAGAAAAATATTTGAGAGAATATGAAGAAAAAAAGACCACAGATTATAGAAAATTGCTTTGTGTATATGATTTTAAAAAGTATGCAGAGCAAGAGGATCTATATAAAATAACAATACCCTTAATGGGGCAAATATAAAAATACATCCAAATATTTGAGGATATAGTATTTTTACTGATATTATAAGGTTATTTATATGATGAGAAAATGGATTACAAGAAATCAATGATATGTGTATGTAGAGGATAAACTGTGTTTTTATGTAACATTGAGGTTTCCTTTGTAATTCGTATTTTATTGAGTACACTAAATTATATTAGGTCTTTGAACCAAGTTCATAAATATGTAATACTCCCTTGTGGAGAAAACATTGGGTATATCAATATTTTGGAGCTTAGAAGCGGGTGTATTGGGATTACAGTGAAAAAGCATACGGAATGCTGTGGCATTAGACAAGGGAAGATGTTTCAAATATTCGGGAAAATAGTTACCTCGGATTGTATGTTATCCATTTTATTCATCTAATATGTTATTTCAAATGAATTGAAATAGAAAATGGTCACCTAAAAACAGGTGACCATAGTGACTAAAAATTGCATTGAAAAGTTCAAAAATCCTCGATATATCAAGCACTTTCTGTCCTAACAGTAAGTGACCACATACTTACTAGTGAAGAAACGATTTCAGAAGAATGCCGAATAACATTCAACGATATGGTGAATGTAATGTTTAAGCTAGCATTTAGCTTTACGCAATGTTATCATTGAGAAAGATGGTAATAGAATAGCGTTCTGAGATTGTTCTGTTCTTAAATATTTGTTTTAAGCTTGGGGGGAGTAGGCTAGGGTAATGAATTTTATTATTACTAGTCTTTTATGGAACAACCATTCCATTCCACCAAGCATTGATGAACAATGACGTGTTTAAATCAGCACAATTCAATACGAAGTTCCTTGAAGAGAATGATGTTTTGGGTGTAGCAGAAAAAGTGAAGTAAGCGTTCGCAATTTTAAACCTTCTAACTGTTAGTAGTTAGGAGGTTTTTTATAAACTTTAAAAGGACAAAGGAAAGAAATAATTTATTTGATATATAATTTATACAGAATACGGTATTGAAAACTGTTATTTCCTATCTATTGTTTAATTAAGTATCTTGACTGTGGAAGAATGAAAACAAATGAATATATCGACTTATAGTTGTTTAATGTTTAAAAGAAGCGATATGCAATTTATATTGGTGCAAGCATGATTTAAAAGGTTTTTTTATGAATTGTATTTCAAAAAACGAACAGATTCAAAGAGGAAGGTTGCTTCTGATGTTGTAGATAGTTTATTAGAAGTTAGAGAAAAGAATTTAGGAGATATTCGTAGACTATTAAATGAAATATCTAAAATAAATAAAAAATGCAAATATTACATATTGAAAATTTAGTCTTTAGAAGCACAAAAAGGAATTTTATATCTACATCAAATTTTCAAAGTGTAGCAATAGAATGTGCAAAAATTCATGGTATTCGTTAGTCCAATTAACAGAAGCAGACATTAACTACGAAATACGTGATAGAATAAATGTAATTATGGCACAAGGAAGAATCCCATTTTTATTTTGGCAAACCATATTTAGGAGTAATAATTGTCAAGGGGATGTAGGTACTACTTGTTCTTATCTGAGTAGAAGTAAATCATCATTAGAAGAATTTTTTAAAATCTAAACTAAAGAGGATTCTAATTTAATGATGAAGTATCATTTCTATATTTATAAAAAGACTGTGATGAAATAGGTTGAAAACTGAAGGATACCTATATAAAAAGGAGAATCAAAATGGGAAATATCTTTGATGGATTTACAGTTTTAATTAAACTTAAACAAAGTGATAATTTTTATTCACACATTAAAGGGAACTATTCTAAGGAAACAGACTATACAGCAAAGGACGTTTATTTTGGAACAAATTTATTTAATAATATTAATTTAGATATTCAAAATAAGATTATTACAGAAGAACCCGAATTATATATTATAGTTAATCCTGAAGGAAATGAGAACTCCTATTTTCCGACAGAATTTTATAAAGCCGAACATATAAAAAATATAATTTTTAGAAATAAATCACCAAAACTTTTTGAGGAAGCGATACAAAAACTTCCTGACTATTATAGAAAAGAAATGAAAGTTGATGAAGGAAGCATATATAATAATATTATAAAACTAGAGAATGTTAAAGTAATTCAAGAACTTGAATTTTTTAAATCATTATCTAATAAAAAATATTTAAATAAAAATGATAAGCTGTTTACTGAAGAAAAAATTAATGATTTTTTAACTAAACATGCTAATTTAGTTTATCTTATCAATTCTTGAAATTTATTTAAATTATATTGAGAAAAGTTTATTATAGAAATATTTTTATCAAAGAAATAAATAATCTATCAAACTTTTTTCATAATTTATAAAACTCATTGTTAAATTTTAAGGTCACTTCTAATAGTCTTTAGACTTTCTTTATGAAATTGGTTTATTTTAATTTAAATTTCTGCTCTTTCTTGTAGAGGAAAGTGATGTAGTATTAGATATATGGAACTCATTCATACGGCTATCAGTATGTTAGGTGTAAGTTTTGAGGAGCTAGAAGCGACGCGTGAGCACAAGAGAGAAATTCGTGGTGGATTTGATAAAAGAATTTATTTAATAGATGTAGAAGATCAATAAAGCCCATTTTAAATTAAAACGGCTTTCGACAGCCAAACCTTCCTTTTTATAGTATAATAAATGTAAGTACAGCACTTGTTTGTGATGTGTAAGGGAAAGGATGATATTTGTATGGCAGAGAAAGTAGGACAATCTTTCGTACAACCAACACCTTCTGGGAAAGAAGAGCTTGGAAAAATTGAGGTAGCGGCAGAGGTGATCGAAGTTGTGGCTGGGATTGCTGTAAATGAGGTTGAAGGCATTGCTGCAACTCGTGGAAATATTGCGACGGGTGTCGTGGAACGTTTCGGTAAAAAGGTACACAATAAAGGCATTAAATCAGGTGTAACGGAAACTGGTGAAATTGCCATTGATGTATTTTGCTCTGTAAAATATGGATATGCCATTCCTAAGGTAGCAAAAGAAGTTCAAACGCAAATCCGTCAGGCTATTTTTAATATGACAGCACTAGAAACAGCAGAAGTGAATGTGCATATTACAGGTATTCACTTTGAAAAAGAAGAAGCAGTAGTACATGAATAAAAAGAAAAGGATTGCCCAATGATGATTCGTTCATCAAGGGCAGTCCTTTTTATATGGATTTCTCTAGGGTTCATGTGGATGTGTATCGCTATTTTTATAATTCTATATGCTTTGGCTTTCTCCAGAATAACGCAAGAATGACGCCAAGCACCAAGACGATTGTGGCAAAGTAGTATGGATAGTTCAGGTTGATATCGAACAATATACCACCTAGAATAGGACCGAAAATATTACCAAGACTTGTAAACATAGAGTTCATACCACCAACAAATCCTTGTTCATTTCCAGCAATTTTTGATAAATATGAAGTAACAGCAGGGCGAATTAAATCGAAGCCTACGAAAATAAAGAATGTAACAAATAAAATGGCAAAATAATGACTCACGATCGTCATGGCGAATGTTAATACTGCTGAAAGGATTAACGAATAACGAATAACATTAATCTCGCCCATTTTCTTTGTCAGCCAATCAAATAGTATTAATTGAGCTAGGGCACCGACAATACCACTTCCTGTAATAATAATAGCAATATCAGATGGTGTAAACGCAAATTTGTGATCAACGAATAAGCTAAACAACGATTCAAATGCAGCGAGGCCAAATGACAACACGAAAATAAGGATGAATGGAATGAAGTAGAGTGGGCTAAACACTCGCTTGACACTCCCTAAAATGGATGGTGCTGCTTCTTCATTGTCTGTAGCACGTGACGGCTCTTTTAAAAACATGAATGACAGGATAGCTGCGAACAGACCAAGTACCCCAGCTGCATAAAATGGGACACGTGTACCAATTTCAGCTAAAAATCCACCGATTCCAGGACCGATAATAAAACCTGTGCTAATGGCTGCACTCATATAGCCAAGTGCTTTAGGGCGCTGTGCCAATGTCGTAATATCTGCTATATAAGCGGTTACGGCGGGCATAATGAAAGCTGCACTTACGCCACCTAGCATACGGGAGACAAAGAGGATTTCAACAGAACGACCGAATCCAAATAAAAACTCAGAAAGTCCAAAAATAAAAAGACCTGCAACAATCATAACTTTGCGGCCAATAGTATCAACAAGCTTACCTGCAATTGGTGATGCGATTAGTTGTGTAATGGCAAAGGCTGCCACCATATAACCAACAACAGAGCCAGAAATATGTAGCTCATTCATGATGGTTGGTAAAACAGGGATGACTAAACCAATCCCTAAAAAGGCAATGAAAAGATTAGATAATAAAATAGCTAAGGTTATATTTTGCTTCTTGCTCATAAACTTCTCCTTCTAATTGTTCGCGATACATGTTTTCAATCTACTAGAATATTTCCATGTAATACGATAAACCCTATAGTAACTATAGGGTCAAAAGATTTGTTTTTATTTTTTAAAGTTTTTATTAGTTTGGGAATTCTTGTAGAGAGTTATACGAGTGCACAGTTACTTTTTCGGAGGAATTTTGTGTCTCTTGTTTTTGCCTAATCTTTAATTCTACTATAAATTTCTTTTCTTGCTCCATAGTGAGCGTTGCTGGCATATATAGCTCATACACCTGCGACTCAAATAGTTCCTGCTGAGCCAATACATGATTTCTCAATTTTTCATAGAATGAAAAATAAGTATCAGGATCATAAATAAAGGCAATGCATACATATTTACCACCAGGGATAATGGTTTGTTGTATGTTTGGTGAGAGCTTCGAAAATGTGCGCTCCGTTAATAGGGGAGTGAAAATAGCATCATAAATAATATCATTGACATCTTTATAAGGCTCTAATGGATAAATACAGCCATAACGACTGTTTAAGACACTGCCTTCCTTTTCTATAATTTTAATTAAAGTGGCATAGTATGTACTGGTGCTTGATGTTGGTGTTAATTCAGTAGTGGTTACTTGAAGAACGGGCATGGCCTCTTCTATCTGCACATAGACCTCACCGAAGACTGGAATATCAATTTGCTCTTGTAATTGCTTTTTAGTTTTCAGTAAAGTATTTTTTGCTTCGTTTAAACGTAAAATTTTTTCATTGATGCGTAGTTCCTGCTGAGCTAAAAAATCAAGCAATTCTTCAGAGGTTAGTCTAAGTGCTTTTTTTATATCATCCAGTGAAACGCCGATATATTTAAGAGACTTTATAATATCTAAATAGAATAGCTGATTGCCTTTATAATACCGATAATTGGTGTAGGTATCGATATAAGCAGGCTTAAATAAATCAATTTGATCATAATAACGTAATGTCTGAACCGATAAGTTTGAAAGTTTGGCAACCTCACCTATCGTATAATAATGTTCCTTCATAAATGGCCTCCACTAGTAATAGCTAAAGAAGTTTCGAATGGCATCAAAACGAATTTTATGCTTGCAATCCTCGCAGTAAAATAGGTGAGATTTACGTTTCTTTATTTGTTTATATTGTTCTTCACCTTCAACCAATTTAAATGTTTTTTACTGCTAGGGCATGTAGCTTCATATTGCATTGTGAACACCTCTAAAGATCTTTTCATTTTCTTTATTATACCATTATGAACAGGAAACAATCATTTTTGAATACCACTATTCGATAAGAAGTGAGCTTAAGCAAAAAGTTCCTTGAAAAAGGTTTCAGATTATTGAAAACTTGCTTGAAATCGTGTTTCTCGTGTGATTTTATGCTATTATAAACCTTAATGCCACTTAAGAAGGAGAGCTTTACATGAAACGACATGAAGCACGCGAAAAAGCGTTGCAAGTTTTGTTTCAGCTAGACAATACGGATCTAACAGTTGAAGAAGCAATGGGCCATATTAAGGGTCAACCTACCAATGCCTTCTATGAAAAGATCGTGAATGGAACAGCTGAACATTTGGAGGAAATCGATGCTACATTAGAACAGCATCTTGAAAAGTGGTCACTTGCCCGTCTACCCAAAATTGAAAGAACGGTTTTACGCCTAGCTGTATATGAATTGTTATACATGCCAGAAACACCAAAAAGAGTAGTACTAAACGAAGCAATCGAGTTATGTAAAACATTTGGCGATGATAGTTCATCTAAATTCGTCAATGGTGTACTTTCTAAATTTACAGAACAAGAATAATGTGTTGAATTGGAAGGAGTAACGAAGGTTTATGTCAAGTGCAATTATTAATGGTAAAGAGATTGGTCAAGAAATTCGTAATGCTGTAGCAGAGCGTGTCATTCGTTTAAAAGAGCGAGGGTTAACACCTGGTTTAGCGGTTGTGTTAGTTGGAGACAACCAAGCATCAGCTACATATGTGAGAAATAAACAGAAATCTTGTGAAGCAATTGGTATGTTTTCAGAACTCATTAAATTACCAGAAGAAACAACGCAAGAGGAATTACTAGCACAAATTGAGCTTTTAAATCAACGTGAGGATATTCATGGTATTTTAGTTCAATTACCACTCCCAAAACATATTGATGAGGATACAGTCATTGCAACGATTGCGGTCGAGAAGGATGTCGATGGATTCTCACCTGTAAGTGTTGGGAAAATGATGCTTGGCCAAGAAACATTTTTACCTTGTACACCGTTTGGCGTGATGAAGCTTCTTGAGTATTCAGGAATTGAAATCGCTGGAAAACATGCTGTGATTGTAGGTCGTAGTCATATCGTTGGTAAACCAATGGGACAACTACTTTTACAAAAAGATGCAACGGTTACCTATACACACTCTAAAACGCCAGATTTACCTTCATTTACAAAACAAGCGGATATTTTAATTGCCGCTGTTGGACGTGCAAATTTTATTACGAAAGAGCATGTGAAAGAAGGGGCTGTTGTCATTGATGTAGGGATTAATCGCGATGACAACAATAAATTATGCGGCGACGTAAACTTTGCAGAAGTGGATGGAATTGCGTCTCATATTACGCCTGTACCAGGTGGCGTAGGTCCAATGACCATCACAATGTTACTATTCAACACAGTGCAAGCAGCTGAAAATACGCTTGCAAAATAAAAATCCTTTGAAAAAAAGTCATCTCAACATTGCTGTGAGATGACTTTTTTTGTTGCGTAAAATCAGAACTTTTCTGCTATTTGGACGTCTAATGTAACGTTTGGGACATACATACTTAGAAGGAGGTCTTTATGGAAAATATTGATATTATGTTAATTGTTAAGCATATCATTATTGGACTTGTCCAAGGCTTTACAGAGCCAATTCCTGTATCGTCGAGTGGGCATGTGATGATTGCCAGCGAAATACTGGGACTAGGTGAACAAGGTTTTACTTTTGCCATCTTAACAAATACAGCTTCGTTACTCGCTATTATGTATATTTATCGTGAGGATATTGTTCGTCTGATTAGCCATTTTTTTCTTTACTTGAAAACGGGAGAAAAGCGTTATAATGCGGATTTTCGCTTTGCTCTCTATATAATAATTGGTTCAATCCCTGCTGGCGTTTTAGGGGTGTTATTAAGTGACGTTATTGCGGATAATGTAAGTATGACGACGATTGCGCTTATGCTATTTGTGACAGGGACCGCATTGTGGCTAATACGTAATATGCGTGGCAAGAAGAAAGATGCAGATTTACGTGCAAAAGATGCTATCATTGTAGGATTAGGGCAAGCAGTCGCTTTAACGCCAGGCATTAGCCGTTCAGGAGCTACGATTATTTCAGCCATAGCAGTAGGGATGAAGCAGGATACAGCCTTACGTTTTTCTTTTATGCTTTATATTCCTGTGAGTTTGGGTGGGGTAGTCCTCGGTATTACAGATTTTTTAGACGAGCCGAATAAAGGTGCCTTAGCACTTCCCTACGCCGCCACTTTCTTGGCGACACTTATTATGACTTATTTTGCGATGCGTTGGTTTATGGGCATTATGAAAAGTGGCAAACTTAGCTATTTTACGTATTATTGTTTTATTGTAGGAACTCTTTTATTACTATTCTATTAAAATATAAAGTCTCATAACGTATGAAGTTATGGGGCTTTGTTTGTTATTTGTCATAATAGACGGTTTCTAATAGTGAGAACGTGTAGGAATGTGTTATAGTTGTTTTTCGATAGAAGAAAGACAGTCATTTTTTCTAGCGAAACTGCATTTTGGCACGTCAACGACTGTAAAAAATGTTATGATAGGTGTAGTTTTGTGAAAAACTTGATTTTAGTAAAGGAGCCGAAAACATGTCCTCTGCTTCTTATTTAACAGTAAAAGCGTTAACAAAATATATTAAACGAAAATTCGATGCAGATCCACATTTGCGTGAAGTCTATGTAAAAGGTGAATTATCGAATGTGAAAATTCATCAATCCGGTCATATTTACTTTACCTTAAAAGACGATGGTGCCCGAATAGCTGCTACGATGTTTAAAACAGCGGCTACCAAATTAGCGTTTGAGCCGAAGGAAGGTATGCAAGTATTTATCCGTGGTGATGTAAACGTTTACGAAGGCTATGGAACTTATCAGCTCTATGTACAGGAAATGCAACCAGACGGCATTGGTAGCTTATTTGTTGCCTTCAATCAATTAAAAGAGCAATTACAAAAAGAAGGGCTTTTTAAACCAGAGTGGAAACAGCCGATTCCAAAGTTTCCTGAAAAAATTGGTGTGCTCACTTCAACTACTGGTGCAGCTATCCGGGATATTTGTACAACCTTAAAGAGGCGTTACCCACTTGCGGAAATTTTGATTTATCCAACACTTGTGCAAGGAGCTCAGGCAGCACCGAATATTGTGCAAAATATTCAACGTGCTAATCAAGAGGCGAGCTGTGACGTGTTGATTGTCGGGCGAGGGGGAGGCTCAATCGAGGACTTATGGGCATTTAATGAAGAAATCGTGGCACGAGCTATTTTTGAAAGCCGAATCCCCATTATAAGTGCGGTTGGTCACGAAACAGACACGACGATTGCCGATTATGTAGCAGATTTACGTGCACCGACACCAACGGCAGCTGCTGAGATGGCTGTGCCAGATCAAGCGGAGCTCTACCAACGTGTGCTGACGCAAAAATCACAGCTTCATCAAATGGTTAGGTCGCAACTTATGGCTGAGCGACAACGTCTAAATAAGCTCCAGCAGTCTTATCCGTTATCAATGCCAGAAAGACTTTATCGACCTTTTACGGAAAGATTGGCACAGCTTGAGTCTGGATTGCAGACAGCGATGCAAGTGAGCTTGATGAAAAAAGCCGCCCAACTTCAACAATTACATAGTACGGTGGAGCAACATTCACCCAAAAAGGCACTTGCTTTTCATCAGAGAGAGCTTGAAGCGCGTGTCCAACAATTATCACGTGCTACAGCGTATTATGTGGCGAAGCAACAACAAAAATTTGAGTCAACCGTTAGAACATTAGAAGCTTTAAATCCACTGTCTATTCTAACAAGAGGCTTTACAGTAGCATATAAAGAGCAGCAAATGATCAAATCATCCACTGAGGTGCAAAAGCAGGATCAACTGACACTGACCTTCCATGATGGAAAGGTTGTGGCAGAAGTGACGAATATCTTGCCAAAGAATGAGGGGGAATTGTTGTGACAGAAAAACAACAAACATTTGCAGAAGCCATGACGGCACTAGAAGAAATCGTTCGCCAATTAGAACAAGGTGATGTGCCATTGGAAAATGCGATTGATTTATACAAGCAAGGAATGGAGCTATCAAAATTTTGCCATAGTAAGCTGCAACATGCTGAGGAGCAGCTTGTATCAATTGTCCAAGAGACTGGTGAAACAACAGCATTTGATCCACTAAAGGGAGAGAATTAGGAAATGAATGAGCCATTAAAGTACTTTATCGAAAGCAATACACCACAAATTGAAGAGACCATGTTTGCACTTGTTGAACAAATTGATGCACCAGCAGATTTAAAGGAATCCATGCTGTATTCATTAAAGGCGGGCGGTAAACGAATTCGTCCACTTTTTGTGTTAGCAGTACTGGAGCTTTACCGTGAAAATCTACAGGACGGTTTGATTGTCGGTTCAGTGATTGAAATTATTCATACGTATTCTTTAATCCATGATGATCTACCAAGCATGGATAATGATGATTTCAGAAGAGGTAAGCCAACAAATCACAAAGTTTATGGAGAAGCGCTGGCTACGCTTGCTGGTGATGCGTTAAACACACTGGCATTTGGCATTTTAGCACGTATGGAAATCTCTGCTGAAAAGCGTATTGAACTTGTCCAATTGCTAAGCGTTGCAGCTGGTGCAGAAGGCATGGTTGGTGGTCAAGTACTAGATATGGAAGGGGAACAACGTCAGCTTAATTTAGCTGAATTGGAACAAGTCCATGTCAATAAAACAGGTGCTTTATTGCGCTTTAGTATTGAAGCGGGAGCCGTACTTGCAGATGTGTCAGAACAAGACCGTGCTACATTGAAGGAGTATGCGCATCACATTGGTTTAGCTTTCCAAATTCAAGACGATATTTTAGATATTGAGGGAACAACAGAAGAACTAGGAAAAACAGCTGGGAAAGATGTCGCTAGTGATAAAAGTACCTACCCAGCACTGTTAACACTAGAGGGAGCAAAAGAAAAGCTTGCTGAGCATTATCAACATGCCATTAACGCACTCGATCAATTACCAATAGATGTCAGCCTATTACGTGACTTTGCGGCTTATATTGTACATCGTAAAAACTAAGAGAAAATCAAGGCGTTGAAGGAAAAGAATATGCTAGAATAGGTGGGAACGTTTGCAATATGCAAACAATGAAGTGCTCGTACTTTTAGCATATTGATAACACTGCTATAATGGTGGAAACACAATTGCGGTGAATATTTTATTGAAAAGGTGTGTGAGAAAGGTGGATTTAAATAAAATAACTAGTCCATCCTTTTTAAAAAACTTAAATAAGAAGGAGCTTGAGCAGCTTGCCCAAGAAATTCGTACCTTCTTAATCGAAAAATGTTCTGTCACAGGTGGGCATATCGGGCCGAATTTAGGCGTAGTTGAGTTAACGATAATGCTGCATAAAATGTTTGACAGTCCAAAAGATAAGTTTTTGTGGGATGTTGGCCACCAAGCTTACGTGCATAAAATTTTAACAGGTCGTGCGAGTCAATTTGACACACTACGTCAGTTCAAAGGGCTTTGTGGGTTTCCAAAGCGCGTGGAGAGTGAACATGATGAGTGGGAAACAGGTCATAGCTCGACTTCCTTGTCAGCAGCCATGGGTATGGCAGCAGCACGTGATATAAAAAAAGAAAACAACTTTGTTATCCCTATTATTGGAGATGGCGCTTTAACAGGTGGTATGGCACTTGAGGCATTAAATCATATTGGCCATGCGAAAACGAATATGATTGTTATATTAAATGATAATGAAATGTCGATTGCACCGAATGTTGGCGCGTTACACAATGTTTTAGGTCGTCTACGTACAGCGAAGGAGTACTCAAAAGCCAAGGAAGAGCTCGAGTCACTTATTAATAAGATTCCAGTACTAGGTGGAAAGCTTGCGTCTACTGTAGAACGCGTGAAGGACAGCTTGAAATATTTAGTAGTATCGGGTGTGTTTTTTGAGGAGCTAGGTTTTAAATATCTTGGTCCGATTGATGGGCATGATTTTGAAGCGCTTGAAATGACTTTATCACACGCGAAAAAAGTGAAAGGGCCAGTCCTTGTTCATGTCATTACGAAAAAAGGAAAAGGCTATAAACCAGCCGAGGATGATACAATTGGGAATTGGCATGGAACAGGTCCTTATAAAATTGAAAATGGTGCCTTTGTAAAGTCTGAGGCAACTGGACCAGCATGGAGTAGTTTAATTGCTGAGACGGTTCGTAAAATTGCCCATGAAAATGAGCGAGTGGTAACGATTACGCCTGCCATGCCTGTAGGTTCAAAGCTACAAGGTATTCAACAGGACTTCCCAAATCGTTTCTTCGACGTGGGTATTGCTGAGCAACATGCGGCAACGATGGCTGCAGGATTAGCTACGCAAAATATGAAACCATTTTTAGCGATTTATTCTACATTCCTGCAACGTGCATATGACCAAGTATTACATGATATTGCTCGCCCAAATTTAAATGTCTTTATCGGTATTGATCGTGCTGGTTTAGTGGGAGCAGATGGAGAAACACATCAAGGTGTATTTGATATTGCTTTCCTTCGTCATATTCCAAACATGGCCATCATGATGCCAAAGGATGAAAATGAAGGGCAACATATGGTAAAAACAGCGATTGATTATGATGGTGGTCCAATTGCACTTCGTTATCCACGAGGTAATGGGATTGGTGTGCCATTAGATGATGAGCTTGTCGCTTTACCGATTGGTAGCTGGGAAGTTTTACGTGAGGGGAAAGACGCATCGATTCTGACATTTGGTACAACGATTCCAATGGCAATGGCAGCTGCAGAAATGCTAGCGCAACAAGGTATCGATATTGAAGTGGTCAATGCTCGCTTTATCAAACCGATGGATGAGGATATGCTACACCGTATATTATCTAGTCAAAAACCAATTTTAACAATTGAAGAAGCTGTTTTACAAGGTGGTTTTGGTAGTGGTGTATTAGAGTTTGCTCATGACCACGGCTATTTAAATGCGCTTGTTGATCGAATGGGCATCCCAGATCAATATATTGAGCATGGCAACGTAGATCAGCTACTCGCAGAAATTCATATGACAGCAGAGGATACGGTTGCACGTATGCACGTATTACTTCAACAAAAACAGCAAGTGGGCTTGAATAAATAATGACAAAACAACCAAAAGAACGAGTAGATATTTTACTTGTAGAGCGTGGGCTATGTGAAACAAGAGAAAAAGCAAAACGTTCCATTATGGCGGGAATTGTCTTTTCGAATGAAATACGTATTGATAAGGCAGGCGAGAAAATTGCCGTCGATGCACCGCTACAAGTAAAGGGCTCAGATTTAAAATATGTGAGCCGTGGTGGCCTTAAATTAGAAAAGGCGCTACAAATTTTTGATATGTCTGTAGAAGGGAAGCTAATGCTTGACATTGGCTCCTCTACAGGTGGCTTTACAGATTGCGCCTTACAACATGGAGCAAGACATTGTTATGCACTAGATGTTGGTTCTAACCAATTAGCTTGGAAAATTCGCTCAGATGAACGTGTCACGGTAATGGAGAAAACGAATTTTCGCTATACAACGGCAGCCGATTTATCAGAAGGTTTACCTGATTTTGCAACAATCGATGTCAGCTTTATTTCGTTATCACTGATTTTACCAGTATTAAAAACATTATTGATGCCAGGCGGGGATGTTATGGCATTGGTGAAACCTCAGTTTGAAGCAGGTAAAGATAAAGTAGGCAAAAAGGGAATTGTTCGTGATAAAAAAGTACATCTAGAAGTATTGGAAAAAACGGCTGCAATGGCAACAGAGATTGGTTTTGTAGTGAAAGATGCTTCGTTCTCGCCCATCACAGGTGGAGAAGGAAATATTGAATTTTTATTCCATTTAGTGAATCCTATTGAACAAGAAATTCTACCTGCATATACAGCTTTTAATGCACTCGTTGAAGAAGCGCATAATTCTTTAAAATAACACGTGCTCGCTTATAGAGCCGTGTTTTTTCTTGTGCTTTTTTGTTGAAAATGGTAGTGTGATTATACACATAAACAATTATTTATAAGAGGTGATTTCGTTGAATAAAGGACAACGACATATACGGATTCGGGATATTATCGCCAATCACGAGATTGAAACGCAAGATGATTTAGTCGATTTTTTAAAAGAAGCAGGCTATAATGTCACACAAGCTACGGTATCACGAGATATAAAAGAGCTTCATTTAGTGAAAGTACCACTGCAGGATGGTCGTTATAAATATAGCTTACCCGCAGATCAACGTTTCAACCCAGTCCAAAAATTACATCGTGCATTAGCGGATGCATTTGTAAGTATTGATGGGGCATCACATTTTTTAGTCATGAAAGCTCTTCCGGGGAATGCGAATGCCATTGCATCCTTACTTGATCATTTAGATTGGCCAGAAATTTTAGGTACAATTTCTGGAGATGATACCATTTTAATTATTTGTCGAAATGAAAATGAGCGTGAAAATACAAAAAATCGCTTATTAGACATGCTTTAAAAAATGGTTAAATTGATTTAGAGGTGACATTTTGTGTTAAGAGAGCTTAGTATTCGAAACTTTGCCATCATTGAGGATTTGACTGTCAGCTTTTTAGAAGGCTTAACAGTTCTCACAGGGGAAACAGGTGCCGGAAAATCCATTATCATTGATGCGGTGCATTTACTTGCTGGTGGACGAGGCAACACTGAATTTATTCGACATGGCGCAAGAAAAGCAGAATTGGGTGGCTTATTTCAAATTTCGAGTTCAGTACATCCTGTTCTGAAAAAGTTAGAAGAAGCAGGCATTGAAATAGAAGAAGATACGATTATTTTACGTCGTGATTTAAATGATACGGGTAAAAGTATTTGCCGTGTGAATGGAAAGCTTGTGCCATTATCGGTACTAAGAGACATTGGAGCTAGTCTTATTGATATTCATGGCCAACATGAAAATCAAGAGCTAATGGATGAAAAGCAGCACATCAATTTGCTCGACCAGTTTGCAGAAGAAGAGCTATTGCCCATTCAAAAAACGTATCGTGCTCAGTACGATGAATACCGTTTACTCAAAAAAGACTTAGCTTCCATATCCATTGATGAGCAATTGATGGCACAACGTATCGATTTGTATCAATTTCAAATCAAAGAGTTGGACGAAGCCAATTTAAAATTAGGCGAGGAAGACGAGCTTCTAGACGAACGCCGTCGTCTGATGAATTTTAATAAAATTTTTGAACGCTCTAGTGCAGCCTATGAAGCCATTCAAGGCGAAACAAAAGGGCTTGATTGGATCGGTACGGCAATGGGTGCTTTAGAAGACGCTGCAACGGTTGATGAGCAATTTAAAGAATCGTCTGAGGCAGTTACAACTGCGTTTTATGCATTGCAGGATGCAGCCTATCAGGTCAAAAATGTGTTAGATGAATTAGAATTTGATCCAGCTCGTTTAAACGAGGTGGAGCAACGTTTAGCATTATTGCAAAATTTAAAACGCAAGTATGGTACAACAGTAGAAGAAATCTTGGCTTATTATGAAAAAATTAAAACTGAGTTAAATGAGCTGTTGAATCGCGATGAAATTTTGCAGGTGAAAGAACGACGCGTGTTAGAAATGGAAGCTGTACTCAATGAGTTGGCTAGTGAACTTTCAACAGTACGTAAAGCTGCAGCCCAACAATTAAGTGAAGCGATTATGGCAGAACTACGTGAATTACATATGGAAAAGGCAAAATTTATTGTCAATTTTGATGAATTATCCTATTTCGATGCTAATGGGAAAGATCAAATTATTTTCTACATCTCCACAAACGTTGGAGAGCCTCCAAAGTCTTTACCAAAAATTGCATCTGGCGGAGAATTATCACGAATGATGCTGGCATTGAAAACCATTTTCTCTTCTTCCAATGGAATTACCTCCATTATTTTTGATGAGGTTGATACAGGTGTCAGTGGTCGTGTGGCGCAAGCGATTGCAGAAAAAATTGCCGCGATTTCTGTAAATTCTCAAGTTTTATGTATTTCACATTTACCACAAGTTGCTGCGATGGCCGATCATCATTACTTCATCAAAAAAGAAGTGGAACACGATCGAACATTTACTTCATTATCAGAGATTGATCAAGACGCTCGTATAGAGGAAGTAAGCCGTATGATGTCTGGAACCGAAATTACAGCGTTAACATTACAGCATGCAACGGAGCTATTAAAAATGGCAGATGAACGAAAAAAACAAATGCGTTAACCTTTATTCCAGAAACAGTTTCAGCTGTTTCTGGCTTTTTTCATTTTGCGCAAATATTTACCGCTTATAAGAACGTCACAACAACACATAGTAAAAAGACAAAAATGAAAAGGAGGTGTCGTATGAATCGTCATTGGCGTCAATTAGTCATTTTGCCTATGCTCATCTTTTTATTAGTGATGCCTATACAAGCTTTAGCTGCCAAAAAGCTTATACCGATGGGCGAAGCAATTGGAATCCAACTTCAATTATCACATGTATTTGTAGCACACGATGTACTGTTAGCTTCCAATCAGTGGATGAAAGGAGGCGCTGTTATTGAAAAAATAAATAATATACCAGTAAAATCACTTGCTGATGCCAAGCAAGCTGTGGCAAAGGATGGCCAACAGAAATGGACGATCAATAGTGGTGGCCAACAAATTACATTGGAATTACAAAACCAAGAAGCAGAGCATGTCATTTCCTTTTTAAAAGATGAAACAGATGGAGTAGGAACACTGACTTATATTGATCCAGAGACAAAAAATTACGGTGCACTAGGTCATCAAATCGTCGATTCAACCCTACAAGAAGCCCCTGTTTTTAGAGCTGGCTCCATTTTTTTAGCTTCTATTCAGCAAATCCGAAAAAGCACACCGGGCCAACCAGGCTATAAAATTTCCTCCATTGAAAAGCATCAAGAACGGCTAGGCAGTATAGATAAAAATACTATTTATGGTATTTTTGGCCGTTGGGAAGACGGTTATCAACAAAGATTACCCAAAGCGATAGAAATTATGCATGAAAAAGATATAAAAACGGGGAAAGCAGAAATCTATACAGCCATTGAAGGCAGTAAGGTGGAAACCTTTTCAATTGAAATTACCAAAGTGGAAAATGAACGCCTTGAATTTATAGTATCTGACGAGAAGCTCATTGAAAAAACAGGTGGTATTTTGCAGGGAATGAGTGGCAGTCCTATTATTCAAGATGGTCGTTTTGTCGGTGCGGTGACACATATGTTTGTGGAGGAGCCGAAAAAAGGTGCAGCGCTAACGGTAGCGGAAATGTTAAGAAGATCTTCATAAAAAGGGATGAAAGGTAAAAATCCGTTTAATTTTCCGCAGGCTGGACAAATGCCGCAGGAAACTACACGGATTTTTTACCTTTATTTCATCGAATCCAACATGTATTTCTGATAATTTCCTGAAGGAGTCATGATATTTAAAAAAACTGTAGTTTTATCTACTAAATTTATCTAAAATAAGTTATTAGAGCATTCAACAGGTCGCAGCCATTTAGCGTAACTTGTCGATATTAAAAGAAAGTATCGGACTACATACTCATTTTTGGAAATAGAAAAGGTTTTTAAAACAAAAATGTCGAAAATTCCACAGTGTGCCAAAAACGGCATTTAGGGGTTTAGGTTATCGCTTTGAGGTGTTCAAAGCAAGTCCAGAAGGAGGAATTGAAATGACAAAGGTAAAAGTAGCGATTGCAGATGATAATCGTGAGTTATTAAAAACAATGGAGCAGTATTTTCAAGGACATGCCGAAATAGAAATTATTGCAACTGCTTCAAATGGAAAAGTATGTCTACAAATGCTTGAGGAATTTACACCAGATATTTTACTTCTAGATATAATAATGCCTCATCTTGACGGTTTAGCTGTATTAGAATCCATGTATCAAAATGAAAAAATGTCATCAATTCAAGTCATTATGCTAACAGCTTTTGGCCAAGAAGATGTCATGAAACAGGCGGTAGATTTAGGAGCTTCCTACTTCATGCTAAAGCCCTTTGAATTCGATCAATTGGTACAAAAGATTTTGCATTGTGCTGGACAGAAGGCGACACTTCCGAAAAAGACAAGCGTGTTACAACCGACAGTACCTCAAAAATTAAATCAGCATCAATTGGACAGTACGATTACAGCCATCATTAAAGAAATCGGTGTACCTGCCCATATTAAAGGCTATTCTTATTTGCGTGAAGCCATTCAAATGGTCTTTGAAGATATTGAATTATTAGGATCTGTGACAAAAATTTTATATCCAGAAATCGCCAAAAAGTTCAATACAACACCATCTCGTGTGGAACGTGCGATTCGCCATGCGATCGAGGTTGCATGGAATCGAGGCAATTATGAATCCATTTCGTCGATGTTTGGCTACACAGTCCATCACTTAAAATCTAAGCCAACAAATAGCGAATTCATTGCCATGATCGCAGACAAAATCCGCATCGATATGATGGCTAGCTAGTTCCGACATATATATAATAAACATATACAGCAATTATACTTCGCATAGTATAGCGCCCTTTTAAATTTTACTG
>NZ_JBHERJ010000103.1:0-6859 GCF_043359455.1 Lysinibacillus sp. PWR01
TTTATTTTGTGTGGATAATAAAAATAGAGAAGTATTGGAAACAAAGCGATAAAGAAAATTGGTAATTAAATTACAAATAAGTGAAAGATAGCTTAAGTAATAATATATATAATTTGGTATATTAGTTATATAATTGTATAAAATGGTGCGTTTATTTACCTATTACAAGGAATAAATAGTATTTAAATCTAATTAAATTAAAGAGGGTGAGAAGATGATTATTGGTTCAGAAATAGAAATGAAAAATGAAAAATTAAGTATACATTTTATTCAGTTGGAAGGACTAAATGAAATAATGATAGAGTATTTAAATGAAAATTTGAAGAAAGTATGTAAGGGAGAAAATTACGAAAATGAGATAAAATTTGTGAAAATTCAACTTAAGAAATTCTTTAAGAATAAGGATGAGAATAAAATACACGGTTCATTAGGTGAATTATTTGCTCATTTATATTTAAACTCAATTGATTTCCAACCAAAGTTTATGTTCCTAAATTTAGAGGAAAATTCTCTAAAGAAAGGGTTTGATGGTTTTTTTTATAAAGACGATAAAATTTGGTTATTGGATAGTAAGTCAGGTAAATATGATACACAAAATATTAGTCATAGAGGAAAAATTTTAGAAGCATTTCGAAGTTTGAAATCACAAGTTAAAGGAGAAACATCCAATAATCCGTGGGAGAACGCATACTCACACGCAAATTCAAGAGACATTAATTCAACACAAACTTTATTAAAAGCCATAAGGGGATTTTCAAATGATTATGAATTAGAAGAGTACATTGAATTAAAAAATCAAAATATAATACTAGCTTCAACAATCTATTGGTATGACACTTGGGATGAAAAAGAGTTTACTGAACTGTTATCCCAGTTGGATAAAATTGAGAATAATATTGAATATTCAAACCTTGTAATTTTCTGTTCAAATCAAAAGTCATATAAGGACTTTTTTGATTACTTAGAGGAGGAAGAAAATGCAACAGTCGGAAAAGCTTCAACTAACGTATCTTAGTAAAATAGATAAATTTGAAAGTACCTACAAAAAACTAATAGTTAATCAAGAATTATCTGAAAATGAAAAGACTTATCTTTTGACAATAGCTATATTAAGTATGAAAGTTTATGAGAATGATAGAAGAAATAAGAGTTATTTAGAATTTGGTTACTATATTATTTTAAAATACTCAATTCGATATGGGGATTATAGACCAATTTATGATTTTAGTAGTGATTTTGGATTTTATCCAATTGCAGAAGATATATTACGATTAGAACTGATTGAACCAAATATTAAAGATGTACTATTTCAAGTCGAGTTAGAAAAATTTAGGAATGGGTCATATATTGAAACTATTCATCAAAAGAATTTAAGAAATTCTTTTCGTGATGAAGAAAGAGAAGTAGCAATAATAGCCCCTACATCCTATGGGAAAAGTGAATTAATAGTAGAAAGTATAAAAAAAAATAATGAAACAAATAAAGTAGCTATAATTGTACCTACAAAATCTTTATTAGTACAAACATATTCATTAGTGAAGAAAAATTTCAATAATATAAAGATTATTTATCATGATGAAATGTATAGTGAAGACAGAAGGTTTATTGCAGTCCTCACACAAGAAAGAGCTTTGAGATTATTAGAAAAAGAAGATTTGTTCTTTGATTCTTTATATATTGATGAGGCTCACAATTTACTAGAAAAAGACAATAGAAATATTTTGTTAAGTAGAATGATTAGAATAAACAAAAGAAGAAACCCTAATGGGAGAATTTATTATTTTTCACCATTGATTGATAATTCAAATAAACTAAGAGTAGATTCCGAGCAAACAATATATGAAAAAAGGATTGAATTTAATCTGAAGCAACCTGAGTATTTTTTGAATTATAGTAATCAAATAGAAGTATATAACCGTTATTCAAACAAATTTTATTTTTACAATGAATTTCAGGGTGATTTCATTGATTACATTTTAAAATACGCTCAGAAAAAGAATTTTATCTATGTAAGAACACCAAAAAATATAGAAAAATTGGTTCGGGATTTATATGATAGATTAGACGATATTGAATTAGATTCGGATTTAGAAAAATTAATTCAAGACCTTAAATCCAGTGTGCATGAAAATTATTGGATGATTAATTTGATTTATAAAGGAATTTTGTATATTCATGGGAAAATGCCAGATATTCTAAAAGAATATTTAGAGTATAAATTTAAACAAAATAGAAAATTAAAGTATATTATTGCTAATAACGTCATATTAGAAGGTGTTAATTTACCTTTAGATAGTTTATTTATTTTAACTGTAAGGTCTTTATCAGAAAAAGAAGCTATCAATTTAATAGGTAGGGTAAATAGATTGAATAATATATTCAATCAAGAAACAAATAGTTTAGAAAAGCTATTACCTAAAATTCATTTTGTTGAAAATCCATATAATTCTACAAATATGAAGAGTTATATTCAAAGGCTTAGAAGTAATATTTTTGAAGAAAAAGTTAAAAATCCAACTTTAATAGATTATGAAATTCCTAAAGAAATAAATGAGAATGACGAAAATATTATTTATATTGAAAATTTTATTCTTGAGGAATATGAAGAAGAAAAAGATAAAATAGCGAAAATATTATATAAAAATGGTATTCATAACTATATTAATTATGATGAAAGATATATAGAAATATTAAATGTTAAATTAAAGTTATTTAAAATTGATGGCAAAGACATTATAGATATTATCAATGAGTTATTTATGGGAAATATTTTAGAAATTAAGCACGATTTAATTTATTATTTAAAAACATACGAGAATATAAGAAAATATTATAAAAATTTTATGAATGATAGTAATGTATACTCTTTGAAAGAATTTGTTGCTAAAAGATATGTCTATTATAAAAAAAGAATCGCTGGGAAGAATAGCATAATCTATATAGGAAATTCTTTCGGTGAAATTGATAAAGACGGAATGATAAATGATAATAGCAGATACAATAAATTTATAGATTTAAAATACAAAAACAATGAAGAACTAGTAAATATTATTTTGATAAAATTTAAATTAGATATGGATTTTATAAGTTATGATTTAAATTGTTTTGTTAATACGCTGTATGATTTAGGTGTATTAGGAGATGAAGATTTTAATATATTTACATATGGTACAGAAAATATTAAATTAATTGAATTACAAAGACTTGGTTTATCAAAGAGCTTAATAAATAAATTAAATGATAATAGCATGTTGGAATTTATAGTATTTAATGAATATAATAAATTGGAGATTGATGATAATTTCCGTAAATTTTATGAGGATTTATCAGAAATTGAAAAATTTGAATTAGATAAATTTTTATAATTTTATTATGTTATAAAAATAATAGGTTTTTTTAATCATTCAAATTAGCCATGTAAAGTTATATGACAAAGAGGGCTGTAATGTCTCTTTTTTTGTTCAACAATGAGTATAATAACATTATTTTAAGTGAGCAAATGTAAGTATAGAAGAAAGTTAGTGCAAGGTCACAAAGTGGTTTGTGAGCTTCCAGATGTAGGTGACTTAACAATTTAGTCAAGTGAGTTCCGATGAGTGTACAGAGTAAGCTCAAGCCTTGAGGGAGTAATAGAATAAGAGTAGCAAAGAAGTGGGATAAACTAAGTGTTTATCTCGTTTTTTTTATTATTTATCGATACCTGAAATAAAAGGTATAATTATAATAAGTAACTTGGGAATCTCAAAGAGCCATCTGAAGATTTGAAGGGGGTAAAGGTACGGTGGGAGAACAAAATAAACAATTACAAAATGAATTACATAAAGAATTATTAGAAGCAGCAAAAAGTGCTAAAAGTATTGGATACAATCCTACTAAATTTAATCAAATGATAGCAACCGAAGGTGGGTACACTGTTGCAAAAAAACTGATTCATAGAACTTCTACAGGGTTTGAGAAATTATGGGAACTTAACAGATTAGATTTATCAACTGAAGCTGTGATACTACAAAAGAAATACAGAACTTTGTTTACTAAAGAAGAGTTGGAGACTGCTAAAACTAGATTAAATGAATTTGGATATGAGGTAGAAAATATAAGTTTCGATTTACCACCTTTACAACCAAGTGGTCGAGAAAGAGAATTTAATGACTATGAAGACTATTTAAAAGCAAAAGTTATTTTTGAACATATTGGAAATGGTTTAACACATCGAGAGTTGGATGAGTCAGTTCTTAGTTTAGATAAGGACAAGAGCAAAGGACTTCAATCGATGAATATTCTTCATTATTTGGGGATGAAAGCTGATTATAAAGGGATTTTTAAAGGTAAAGATTTAATCGAAGTCCTAGATGTACTAACAGAGCAAGGAAAAGGTTTTGAAGAATCAGTTCGATTACTAACGCTTTTAGATGATGGAGATTTAATTAATAATATTAATTCTGGCCTTGAAGCTGAACAAGTAGAAGAAGGGTATGGTATAGAAGGGAATGTGAAATATTACTATGGTAAACGTTATGAAAGAGATTCTAAGAATAGAAGATTTGCGATTAAAAAGCATGGTTTAAATTGCTATGCATGTGGCTTTAATTTTGAGGAAATGTATGGGGAACGTGGAACAGATTTCATAGAGATTCATCATGTTAAGCCATTGAGTATTCTTGAAGAGGCAATAGAGGTTAATCCTGAAACAGATTTAGTTCCATTATGTGCGAATTGTCATAGAATGGTACATAGAAGAAAAGATGATGTATTAAGTATTGAGGAACTAAAGGAACTTATATTGGAGCATAGAAAATGAAGTTCATCTTTTATTCGAGTGGTCATGAAGTGTGTTAGAGCCAAACAGCAACTTCACAGTTCGAGTTGATACATTTATCACAAGAATGTCAAAACGTCATAGAGAACCATCTGACAAGGATTAAGAAAAGATGACAAAGAGCGGTAAACCTACCCCCGTACTTTCCGATATACCAAAAAATAGCATTTTAAGGAGAGTGTGTCCCGTTCCCTCAACACCAAAAGGGAAAGAAATCGAAACGATATGATAAAGAAAAGAGTGATTGTATATGGTCGTGTGTCTTCCTATTAAAAGTGACCTGTATCAACCACACGAATTGGGGGTTACTAACGAAACGACTAACCACATACTCGGTATTAACCCAAAAATGTTGTTCAACGAATCGAAAAAACCCTCCCACAATTCAATTTGTAAGAGGGTTTTTGTTAATTTTGCAAAACCTTAGTTTGCACTGCTTTTAAGAGTTTTAAATGAGTCTTATTTAATCCGTGTGTATTGTTTAGATTTTTTTTAAAATCACTGTTATCATGCATTGGTCGTAATAAGTCTTTTCTTTTAGAAACATAGCCGTTTAATATTAAAAAGTTATTTGTTAAAAAGACTCCATCTATATCTAAAACATATTCAATTAATTGGAAAAGTTTTTCAATATTTCTTGTTGTACTTTTAAAAGAATCGTTGAACATTAAAGGTAACTCTTGATGTGATAACGTTTGAAGCATTTTTAATAATTCAATGCTAAATGAGGGTTCCATACCGCTTTCTACATATACTCCATTGTCGTTCACAATATTATCATGTGATTTTGAGAAATCTATAATTTCTCTCTTTGTTTCATTTCCTAGATTAACTTTTGGATACCCTATACTTTTGTTTGACCAACTTCCAAGCTTTCTAAGAGCTGTTGAAGTAATAGGGTAATTGTTTAATAAGTTTAAATAGAGATTACGTTCATCTTTCAAGTCACAAACAAAAGGAATAGAGTTTAAATCTATATCGTTGAAAAATTGAACAGAGCTTGATGTTAATTCTTTAACAGCTCTTTCAGGAAGTGGTGGTTTATCGAATCCATATTTCGTCGAAGCCTCATAGGTACTTACTAGATTTTCAAATTCACTATTTCTAATTGCAACTACAACTAATGCTTTAATTTCTAATGAGGCATTAAAAGGTTCATAATGAGTTGCTTCTTCCAAACCAATTGTTAAAATAGCTCGTCTATTTTCGTTATCATTCCAAATGCTTAAAAGAGAGTATAATCGTGTGTTAATATCTTCACTGATAGAGTCAACCACAGTTACAGGTATTTCATAGGAAAGTAAAAATTTTCTTAAAACATCTTGTTCATATTTTTTCACAATGTCCATTGATTAGTCACTTCCTTTTAATGTATGTGATATTAATTGTATTATTTAATGAATCATAAGTGTAGCTGTATATTGCTGATTTTAAACATTATTTCCTATATTCGCGAATTACAACTACTGCTTTATAATTGAAAATACAAAGAACAAATTTAGATAGCGATTTAGATTAGTGGTAAGTATAAGAGAAAATTTATTATTAATAAGGATAATTTTTTATCTGATATGAAGATAAAACATAGTAGAGTATTTGTAAAAAATTAATTATCGTAACAATTGCTTCTAAGTAAATTTAAAAAATGTTATTCTTATGTATGATAAGATAATTTCGGTCTAAGAACGTAATTTGACCGAATCCCTAAAATCGTAAAATCTCAGTCGTCTCAGTAGCTCAGCAGGATAGAGCAACGGCCTTCTAAGCCGTCGGTCGGGGGTTCGAATCCCTCCTGGGACGTCAAGCAAAGCCTTACAGCCACAACGGTTGTAGGGCTTTTTATTTTTATACATTGATGTATAAATCTCCTGATGGTGCCCAAGAGGTGCCCAAATCACTTTTTTTCATCAAAAAGTTTATCAAAATGAGAACTAGCCCGTTGATCTGTTTCTTGTAAAAAGTGTAATAAAAAATTATTCTTATAATGAAACAGTATAATGTAGAAATTTGATTTTAACATAACACAAAGCCCAGATACTCATT
>NZ_JBHERJ010000104.1:0-34116 GCF_043359455.1 Lysinibacillus sp. PWR01
TTTTGCTTTGTTTTAGCGTGTCACCCTGGCGACTTGTATAATACTACACCCCTATTTTAAAAAGGTCAACACTTTTCAAGAAAAAAAATTAACTTTTTTATTATCAAAGAAAAACTTCCTATATTAACAACTGCAAAAAGGATGATTAAAAAAATCTACTCCATAAGCTAGTTCAATGTTATACCGCTAACTAAAAAATAATTTTATCATAATTTCCTACAAAAAAATAATAGATCTTTTTATAAAACAAAAAACTCGGTAGAGAAACCGAGTTTTTAAAATGGGAAAAAGAATGGGATGGCGATCATCATGACAATAAACATAACAATTTGTAATGGTACCCCTATTCTTACAAAATCCATAAATTTGTAGCCCCCTGCCGTCATTACCAATGCATTAGTAGGGGAAGCAATTGGCGTAGCAAACGCCATACTTGCTGCGACTGCTACTGCAATCATAAATGTTGTGGGACTAACCTCCATTGCAATGGCAGCACTCATGGCAATCGGTGCAAACAATACAGCAGTTGCCGTATTACTAATAAATTGACCGAAAATGGCTGTCAAAATATAAACGCCTATAAGCACGCCATATGGTCCGAAATCACCTAAGGCATTAATAATACCATCGGATAAAATGGTCATGCCTCCTGTTTTTTCTAACGCTGTCGCCATTGGCAACATGGCAGCCACTAGCACAATACTTTCAAAATTCATATTACTATAGGCATCTTCCATGTTTCTCAAGCAGCCTGTTAAAATCATAAGTACGGCACCAATCATTACAGAAATTACAGCAGGGAAAATTTCAAATGCCATCAAAATAATCATGAACAACATAATAATCCCTGCAATTCCAGCTTTGCCTGTAGCTGCTGCTACACTTGCATGTTCTTTCGGCTGCCCGACAACCACGACATCCTGAGTTTCTCTTGCTAATAAAAGAATTTCATCCCATGCTCCCTGAACTAATATTGCATCTCCAAATTTTAATTTGTGAGACACCATATCCTGAAGCTTATATCCACCCTTGCGATTAATGCCAATGATATTTAAATTATATTTTTCTCGGAATCCGAGAGAGCTAACCGTTTCATTGATAAAGCTCGAATTGGGTGTGAGCAATACCTCCGCAATGCCAAGATGCTTCGATACCAGTTCATCGGCTTCCCCTTCTACTAATCCTTGCATCTCAAGATGATAATCCTCAACAAAACGACGAATATCCTCTACCTCTCCTTGAACGTATAGCTCGTCCTTAGCATGAATGACACTAGTTGGGCCTGCCATTTCTTGATAAGTCATCGGTAGTAAATTAATACCCTCTTGTGATTTACGATGAATTTTCATCATACAGAGCATATACTTAGCTGGCAGTTTTAATTCTGCTAAAGAGGTTTCAATAATAGGTGACTCATCAGGAACAGAGATTTTAAATAGACGATTATTTAAGTCATATTGCTTAATAATTTTCTTTGGTGAAAGTTTATACCCTTCATTGGTCTGTGTACGGTTTTGATCCTTTGGTAATAGAACATTCCTTACAAGCACTAAATAGGTAATGCCTGCAATCATCCCCACAATACCAATAGGGGTCACTTCAAAAAAGCCAAGCTTGTTATAGCCTCGATCAACCAATAACTGACTGACAATTAAATTGGTTGGTGATGCAATCAGTGTCATTAGACCAGAAAGACTTGCTACATAGGAGAGTGGTAGTAGAAATTTAGAAGGACTAACTTTCATACTAATCGCTATACTTACAACGATCGGCATCATTAATGCTACAGTACCTGTATTACTCATAAAAGCACCAACAGATCCTACAATAATAAGTAGTAGCACAAATAGCTTCAGCTCACTATTGCCCGACCATTTAAGCAAAAGTTGCCCCGCCATTCCTGCCAGGCCAGTACGTAAAATTCCTGCACCTACGACAAATAGCCCTGCAATCATTAAAACTACAGAGTTTGAAAAGCCAGCTAATGCCTCTGTTGGCGTTAGAATATCCATAATGACAAAAGCTAAAAGTGACACAATGGCTACAAGATCTGCTCGTATTTTATTGGTCACAAATGTGAAAATTGTTGCTCCTAAAATAAGAAATGTTAATGTAAGCTGCACACTCATGAATTCCTTTCTAACATTAATCATTAATAATTATTAACGACGAAAAAATTATATTCCATTGCTATGTTTATTATAGCTTACCCTGAGCCACATATGATAAAATTCACCATCTTTTCAAAATTAAAAAAGTGTGGCACGTAACCACACTTTTAAACTTTCTTTCATTATTTTAGATAAAGATGATGCTCTTTAATATAGTTGTAACAAGCAGTAGGCAAGAGGTATCTCGGTTCTCCCCCCATAGCAAATTCTTCACGAATATAGGTAGAGCTAATCTCCATCGCTAGCCCTTTATCTATAAGATGGAATCTTCCATCATCATTATTTCTTAAAATAGGGGAGCGACTAATGGTAGATAGCATATCGATGCCATGTCTTGCCATTACAATAAATTTATTCTCCGCTACTAATGCGTCGCCCTTTCTCCATAACCCTGCACCAATATCCACTAGTAAATCAGCACCCATTATAAAATGTACCTCATCCTCTGGGTTCTTTTCTCTAAAGTATTTCATGGTGTCATATGTGTAGATATTCCAGCCTTCTTGATCCATTTCATAGGAATCTGCTATAAACCGATCGTCTTTAGCAATGGCTAACTGAAGCATATTCCAACGATGTGTATCGGCTGTTTTGATGGTTTTATCTTTGCGTTTATTTGAACAAGGCAAAAAAATAACTTTATCTAACTTACAACGGTGCGCGACAGTGCTTGCTGTCCAAAGATGAACATTGGTAATAGGATCAAATGATGAACCATAAATGCCTATTCTCGCCATCGTCTCTACCTCCTACCAGCTACTTTTAAAATTTCGAATTTATTCCTTGTGAAACCTTTTCTTTTATTGACTGTATGCTTGCCATTTTATTATCCCAACATGCTTGACTTAAATCGACTGGATATTCTTCAGGATTCATTGTTCGTTTGTATTCACACCACAGTAAATGTAAATTTTCCTTTACATATTTTTGTGTTTCTTGAATAGTTGGCTCCTCATAAACAAGATTTCCGTTTTCTACGATGCTTTCATGTAACTCTTTTGCCGTAAAATTCGTAACAAATTTACTAATATACGTATGAATAGGGTGGAACATTTTCAATCTTTCTTCTTGCTGTATGTTTTCACTATCTAATGCAATATAATCTCCTTCAGCATGACCATTCTCTGTATTAATAATACGGTAAACACGTTTACGCCCTGGGGTAGTTACTTTCTCAGGATTTGCTGAAATTTTAATGGTATCTACCATTTCTCCACTTTCGTTTTCTATGGAAACTAATTTGTATACTCCACCAAGAGCTGCTTGGTCATAGGATGTAATCAGCTTAGTTCCGATTCCCCAAGCATCAATTTGCGCCCCTTGCGACTTTAAATGCATGATTGTATACTCGTCTAAATCATTCGAAGCCATAATTTTAGCTGCTGTAAATCCTGCAGCATCTAGCATTTTTCTTGCCTGTTTTGAAAGATAGGCTAAATCGCCACTGTCTAAACGGATACCAATAAAATTAATTTGATTTCCTAGCTCCTTCGCTACACGGATAGCATTAGGAACACCAGAACGTAGTGTGTCATAAGTATCTACTAAGAAAACACAGTCTTTATGTGCTGCTGCGTATTTTTTAAACGCAGTATACTCATCTCGATAGGTTTGAATCATCGCATGGGCATGTGTTCCTGACACAGGAATGCCAAATAATTTTCCTGCTCTTACATTGCTTGTTGAAGAGAGTCCGCCTATATAAGCAGCACGAGTTCACCAAATAGCAGCATCAAATTCATGTGCGCGTCTGGTACCAAGTTCCATTACAATATCCTCACCTGTCACTTGTTTGATACGTGAAGCCTTTGTCGCGATCAGCGTTTGGTAGTTCACGATATTTAACAAGGGCGTTTCAATTAATTGGGCTTCTGCTAATGGGGCTTCTATTCGTAGGATAGGCTCGTTGGCAAAGACAAGTTCTCCTTCTCTCATCCCCTTAATGCTCCCTGTAAACTTAAGCTCTTGAAGGTATTGAAGAAAATCCTCTGGATACTGCCCCTCTTCTCGCAAATATTGAATATCACTTTGAGAGAACCCAAAGTTATTTATAAAATCAATAACCTTTTTTAAGCCAGCAAATACCGCATAACCATTGCCAAATGGAAGTTTTCTAAAATATAGCTCAAAAACAGCTTGACGTTGATGAACATCATCTTGCCAATAAGTTTGCACCATATTAATTTGATATAAATCTGTGTGTAACATGAAGCTATCATCCGCATATTTCATATTTTCCCCTCCATTCATGTCAAATAACAGTAGCACCTAGTGTATGCTCGAAATGATTCAATGCCCACTCATGTCCTGTTTGATTAAAGGAGGCGACAGCATTTTTATGAATGACGATATCGAACCCTTTATTATAAGCATCTACTGCTGTATGAAGAACACAGATATCTGTACAAACGCCGATTAAGTGAAGCTCAGTAATTCCTCGTTCACGTAATTTCAATTCTAAATCTGTTCCTGCAAAAGCAGAATAACGCGTTTTATCAATGTAATAGACGTGATCTTGCTCTTTATTTGCTTCATATAGTGGTTTTAATGCACCATACAAATCTCTCCCCTTTGTATTTCGGATATTATGTGGTGGGAATAGCTTGGTTTCTGGGTGGTACACATCCCCTTGTTCATGAACATCGATTGCAAATACTGTAAAATCACCACTCTTGATAAATTCCTTTGTTAAATCAACATTTGCATGTTCGAGCAGCTGCCCAGGCTCTCCACAAGTAAGAGCTCCATCTGTCGCAACAAAATCCACTGTATAATCAATATTAATTAATGCGCGTTTTTTCATCATCGTATTATCACTCCAATTTATTAATTAGTAATACTGAAATTACAAATTACTTCATTTAAAGCAATCAGGAAAGATGTCTCTTTCCTAATGATATATGGACTCCACGATTTCAAAATCATTGAATGTATAAAGTTGTGAAGGCCTAAATGAATTTCGCTTCGTTTTCTTTGGGTTACCTTCCTCATCCAACACTTTTTCGATAAAAGGTAATTTAGGTGCTTTTGTAAAAAATACTGAATCATTTGATATCCGGGGATCTTCTCCAACTGTCAGGAGCACCCGCTGTAATTCAGATAAAGTAAACGCTTGTGGTAAAAAGTTTTTGGCAACAGTTGTTTGTATCATATCCCTTTTAATAAAATGCAACGCATCAGAAATGATTTTTCGGTGATCAAAAGCTAATGGAAGTGTAAATACACTTTCTATGTCAAACAGTTCTACATCATCTGCATCATCATTCGCTTTGCGTTGCTCAATATATGCCTCAGGAACAATGGCATAAAACGCATTCGAAATCATCCAACCGCGTGGGTCTCGATCGATTTCATCGTAAACACCAAAATGTTGAACATGTAAACCTTCTACATTTGTTTCTTCTTTTAATTCTCTCTTTGCTGCAATATAGGCCGTTTCTTTTTGATTGGCATCTACAAAGCCTCCTGGGAGTGCCCATTTCCCTCCTTCAATATTGGGATTTCCAGCAGTATCCTTAGTGGCACGTTTAATTAACATAATCTTTAACGTCATGTTTGGCGGTGCCTTTTCCTCTGTTTTCTCTGAGGTAATTGTAAAAACGGCAATATCTGCTGTATATCCATCAGGTGTTTGATATTTTGAAGAATCATAATGTGCAAGCACTTCTTCTTCGGTACGGAATTTCGTCATTGTATAACCCCTTTAATAATTACAAGGTTTAAGTAATTTGTAATTACTAAATTACTATTTATCAAAATTATAATCTTTCAACAAAACATTTGCAACTTATATATAAAAAAAGCATAAATAAAGCATCTCCGCCTTATTTATGCCCATTATTATTATTGATCTTTCAGTAGAATTCCGTTTTGTACAACAACTTCCCCATTTTTGATTACTGTATGTGTATGGTTCATGCCGTAGAAGTATTGCAGCTGCTTGTAATTTTCAACATCAAGGATAAGTACGTCAGCTTTTTTATGTGCTTCAAGGGAACCAATTTGTTCGCCTCGATTTAGTGCATATGCCGCATTAATCGTTGTTGCCGTTAATACTTCTTCCAATGTCATACCCATATGCATGCAAGCTAGATTCATAATAAAGGGTAGACTCATTGTTGGGGATGATCCAGGGTTAAAGTCTGTTGATATCGCTACAGGTACTCCTTCGTCAATCATTAGACGCCCTCTTGCGAAAGGTGCACGTAAAAAGAATGCAGTCCCTGGCAGCAATACAGCAATTGTACCCGCTTCAGCCATTTTTCGAATTCCCTCATCAGAAGCAACTAACAAATGCTCTGCCGAAATGGCTCCTACTTCCGCAGCAAGCTCTGCACCTTGATATGGCTCGATTTCATCCGCATGTATTTTTGGTGTTAAGCCAAGTGCTTTTCCAGCCTCTAAGATGCGTTGAGATTGTTCTGGTGTAAAGACGCCTTTTTCACAAAATACATCATTAAATTCAGCCAACTCTAACTCTGCCACTTTTGGTAGCATATCATGGATCACAACATCCACAAATTCATCCTCACGCCCCTTATAATCACGAGGAACTGCATGGGCTCCCATAAACGTGCTAATGACATCAATATTGTGTGTAGCTTGTAATTCTTTTGCGACCTCTAGCTGTTTCTTTTCCGTTTCCCAGTCCAAGCCATAGCCTGATTTTGCTTCAACTGTTGTTACACCATGCTTTAAAAATACATCTAAATGCTGCATCGTCTTTTCATATAATTCATCAAAGCTTGTTTCTCGTGTACGCTTTGTTGTAGCATGAATCCCGCCACCTGCATTCATGATTTCCATATAGGTAGAACCATTTAGTCTCATATTAAACTCTTGCTCGCGTGTTCCACCGTGCACTAAATGTGTATGACAATCCACTAAGCCAGGCATAACAATCTTACCAGTAGCATCAATCGTTTCTGCTTTCTTTATTAATTCTGGGAAGTCGGCTTCTAATTGTTCATAAGCTCCAACTGCTACAATACGCTCTTCCTCAATAAGAACACTACCATTTTCTATTACTGCAATTTCCTGCATTTGTTCTTTTGTACGTGGCCCTTGTGCATTACTTTTTAAGGTAATTACTTCATTGGCATTTTTTATTAGAATGGTCACTTCACATCACCCTTTAACATTGGTATATGGACACCTTTGTTTTTCGCAGTATGAATGGCAATATCATAGCCTGCATCAGCATGACGAGCAACACCCATTCCAGGGTCCGAAACTAATACACGGGCAATTTTTTCGGCAGCAAGCTCTGATCCATCTGCTACTAATACTTGACCTGCATGTTGTGAATAACCCATTCCTACACCACCACCATGGTGTACACTTACCCAGCTTGCACCACTCGCAGTATTAACAAGAGCATTTAAAATTGGCCAATCCGATACCGCATCCGAACCATCTAGCATTCCTTCTGTTTCACGATTTGGTGATGCTACAGAACCTGAATCTAAGTGATCACGACCAAAGACAATCGGTGCTGATAATTCACCATTTGCAACCATTTCATTTACCTTTAATGCAAAACGATGACGATCACCATACCCTAGCCAGCAAATTCGTGCAGGTAACCCTTGCCATTTCACCATTTTTTGTGCCATATCAATCCAATTGACTAGACCCTCATCTTCAGCAAACATCTCTTTCGCCAGTGCATCTGTTTTATAAATATCCTCAGGGTTTCCTGAAAGCGCCGCCCAACGGAATGGGCCCTTTCCTTCACAGAATAACGGACGAATATAGGCTGGTACAAAGCCTGGGAAATCAAAGGCATTTGTCACACCCATTTCTTTGGCATAGGCGCGAATATTATTCCCATAATCAAATACTTCTGCGCCCGCCTCTTGAAACTCTAGCATTGTACGAACATGCTCTGCCATTGTTTCTTTTGCTTTACGCTCATATGTTTTTACATCCTCTTTACGAAGTTTTAGCGCTTCTTCCAAGGTCATACCATTTGGTACATAGCCATTAATCGGATCATGTGCAGATGTTTGGTCTGTCACAAAATCTGGAATAATTCCTCGGTTCAACAGCTCACGATTAATGTCCGCACAGTTCCCAACAAGACCAATGGATGCCGGCTCTTTTTGGTCACGTAATTTATTGACTAAGGCAATGGCTTCATCTACAGTTTCTACAATATAATCACAGTAGCCTTCTTTAATTTTGCGCTCAATGCGAGCACGATCCACTTCAACAACTAAGATTACAGCACCAGCCATTTTCCCTGCTAATGGCTGTGCACCACTCATACCACCCATGCCACCTGTAAGGATGAATTTACCACGTAAATCCGCAGTACCAAATACCTTTTTCCCTGCTTCTACGAAGGACAGGTAAGTGCCTTGTAAAATACCTTGAGCTCCAATATAAATCCAGCTCCCAGCAGTCATTTGACCATACATCATTAAATTTCTTTCCTCTAATTCGTAAAAGTGATCCCAATTTGCCCATGCTGGTACAAGGTTTGAATTGGCAATCAGCACACGAGGAGAATGCTCATGTGTACGGAATACAGCTACTGGCTTTCCAGATTGGATTAATAGTGTCTCATCATTCTCTAATTCTTTTAAAGAAGCAATAATTTGTTCATAGCTTTCCCAGTTACGAGCAGCCTTACCAATACCACCGTAAACAATCAGTTCATCTGGGTTCTCTGCCACCTCTGGGTCAAGATTGTTCATTAACATACGCATTGCTGCTTCCTGTGTCCATCCCTTACAAGTTAGCTCATTTCCACGTGGTGCACGAATGTCTGTCTTAAATACCATTAAAAACACGCTCCTTTTCCTATTGAAAGTAATGTGAGTGATACAGCTTTAAAAAATACTGAATATTCAGACTTGCATATTTAAATAATTTCTAAGCAGAGGCTACTCGGAAGAAAACCGAGCCATGCCTCAACTTTTGCTATTTCATATCAGGATTCAACCAAATTTACACATAATCATTTACTAAATCATTACTTGAAAGTAAATATTTCGCCAATGCTTCAATTTCATCGCCAATTGGTTGATCGGCTAATAATGGTGGACAGAATTCACGCACTTTCTTTAAGAATTTACCTGTAGCTGGCGATAACTGCCCTTCTGCCTTGTCTAAATGGATAGCCTGTGATGCACAAATCAATTCGATTGCTATAACGCGTGCAGCGTTGTGAACAATCTGACGTACTTGACGTGCCGAAGTTGTTCCCATACTTACATGATCCTCTTGGTTACCTGATGTAGGAATAGAATCTACACTAGAAGGATGTGCTAAAACTTTATTTTCTGAGACAATGGAAGCTGCTGTATATTGAGCAATCATAAGCCCACATTCAATCCCAGGGTTTGTTGCTAGGAACGGTGGTAGCCCTTCATTAAGTTGAGGATTTACCATACGTTCTGTACGGCGCTCTGAAATATTTGCCCACTCACATACACCTATTTTCAAAAAGTCCATTGCTAAGGCTATTGGCTGTCCATGGAAATGCCCACCTGATAATACCTCCCCGCTTTCTAACACAATCGGATTATCAGTTGTAGCATTCATTTCAGTTTGAACCCGGTCCTGTGCGTAGAAAAATGACTGCCAAGAAGCACCATGTACTTGTGGAATACAACGGAGTGAATAAGCATCCTGCATGCGAATTTCACCTTGCTTTGTCACACGTTTACTGCCATCAAGCCACTTACGAATGCGCCCACCCACCAGTTCTAATTCTGGATGCGGTCTTACTGCTAAAAGTGCTGGATCAAATGCTGAGGTAATACCCTTTAAAGCTTCCAGTGTCAAGCTAGCTGCCATATCCGCCGCAAGCCCAATTCGTTCAGCTTCATTGACCGTTAATACACCTATACCAGTCATAGCTTGTGTACCGTTAACTAGTGCCAGCCCCTCTTTAGCTTGCAGTCTAACAGGTGTTAACTCTGCTCGCTTTAGCGCCTCACTACCACTCATAATTTCTCCGTTAAACTCTGCCTTACCTTCTCCCACTAACACTAATGCCAAATGTGATAAAGGCGCTAAATCGCCACTTGCTCCAACTGAACCTTGTGACGGAACAATTGGATGAACACCTTTATTAATAAAATTCAATAATAGTTGGACAGTTTCCTCACGAATACCAGAAAATCCTCTAGCTAAAGCATTGGCACGTAACACCATCATTGCACGTACAACATCTGTTGGGAATGGTTCACCAACACCTGTTGCATCTGATCGCAATAAATTTAGCTGCAATAGCTCAATATCGTCTTCCTCTATTTTTATATTGCTGAGTTTACCAAACCCTGTATTCACACCATAAATGGTTTGGCCTTCTGCTAAACGTTTTTCAATACGCTCTCTACTTAAACGAATACGTTCTAAACTCTCAGCAGAAAGAGCAACTGTTGCTTGCTCCTTAACGATTTCCTCTATTTGTTGTCTTGTTAATGTATTGCCATCAAGCTCGATGATTGATTTCACATGACATCCCCCTATTCCCTATATGGCTATGTAAATAAATTCTCTTCATTCATTTTTTCGTAATATCTAAAACATCAGTATTAAACTTCTTTTAAGCGTTTTCATAATAAAAGTTGGTTTCTGCTGATGATCAATTACTCTATTTACATTGTACTAACAACCTTTTTCAGAATATAGAGAATTTTAAAAGAGAAAACAAGACTTTTTTCAGATTCCTATGTTATTTTTATTAATATAACCGTACTTTTATATGAAACTAGAATATTTTAAGAAAGGTTGATGGTATGAAGCTGTTATTAATTGATCGAGATCCTACCGACCTAGCAGGTATAAAATGGTTTTTACATACATATTTCCCCGGAGATGTTTTCATTGAAATGTGTACAAGTATTTCAGAGGTGCCTCAAAGTATTCGGCAATTTGAGCCAGATGCCATACTGCTAAATATCGATTTATTTCCTAATAATCGTTTAGCTGCTCTTTATCGCGATTTACAAAAACTTTCCGGTGCGATTTTAGCAATGACAACAGAGCCATTATTTAAAAATGCGTTGAAGGCAATTGATTTACAGGTAGCTCATCTTTTTGTGAAGCCTATTGATTTAGAGCTATTAAAGAAAAAACTCACAGTCATTTCTCTTCGCACACCACAAGTTACGGAAGATGAGCAGGAGGCTACGAACGATTCCTTCTATAATCAATTATTTTTAGATAATAAATCTAGTTCAATTGAAACAACGATACATTTTACAATGATTGAACCCGAACATATCGAAACGTTCAGTAAGCTTTACAATTGGCTTCAACAAACACCCATTCACTTTCATATGAAAACCTATCCTCTATCTAATAGAATCGTATGTCTTTTTCAAACAAATGATATAAAGATTGTAGAGAAGGATGTACGTACACTTATGAAGGAATGGCGATTGATTAGTAATAGTTCTTTAAATATCGGGATATATGACGGAACACCTACAACCATTAAAGATATGTATACATTAACAAAGCGTGCACTACATCAAAGTTTTTATGAAGGCTTTGGTCATATTTTTTATGCGAGCAAACAATTTGAAACACAGCCCTTTGATCCTTTACTAACACCAGAAGAGCAACAATTATTAATAAGTAGTTTGGAAGATGGGAACTTAGAGGCAGTTAAAACTTTTTTATATCGACTTTCTAATGAAGGCATCTATTACGAGCAAGATGACCTACGTATTCATCTGACGAGTGTTTTAGCACAAATTCGGCGCTTTATGCTGAAATATAAATTACATGAAAAAGCAGTTATCGAACAAAACTATCGTCAGCTATTTCACTTAATCATTGAGCATCCTATATTTTATACGATTCTCAATGGGATTATTTCTTTTACACAGACATTAATTGAATTAGCAAGGGAAGCTCGAATGGAGAAGCGAGCCGATTATGTTGAACTAGCTTTAGAAATAATTGATCAACACTTTAAAGATAGCGCATTGTCTCTTCCCTTTGTCGCTCATAAGCTCGGAATAAGCCCCAATTATTTAAGTACAATTTTTTCAAAGAAGCAAGGCTTGCCATTTCAGCGCTATTTACAGCAAGTAAGAATTCATCATGCCACGAAAATGCTGCTAGAAACAGATTTCGCAATTAGTGAAATCGCACATTTAAACGGTTTTGATGATCCAAATTATTTCATAAAATTATTTAAGCAACAAATTGGTATTACACCTAACCGATATAGAAAAAATTAAAAGTTTGATTAAAATAATTTTCATTTAGTTGATTTTATTTTCAATAAAGATTTTTTCGATGAAGTCATTATCTTGAACTTTGCCTTGCAATTGTTTTTAAAATTGAGATTTGAAAAGATAAATTAAAGTTAAAAACTATGTATAATCCGCATGTCTAGCGCATATATTTATAGTTTATACTTAAATATAAAAATTCTTTAACGATAATTATTACAATGTACTAGCAATTCTATTTTATATTTGTTATAGTTATAGATGAAGAGTTTGACTCACATTTTTTTCAGGAGGTAAACTAATATGACAAACGCAAATGATCGTAGCCGTCGTTTTACAACAGCAGGTGGTGCTCCAGTAGTAAGTAACCATGACTCTATGTCAGCAGGTCCACGCGGCCCTCTTTTACTTCAAGATGTATGGTTAGTTGAAAAATTAGCAAATTTCAACCGTGAAGTAATTCCAGAACGTCGTATGCACGCAAAAGGCTCAGGTGCATTTGGTACTTTTACTGTAACGCATGATATTTCACAATATACAAAAGCGAAAATCTTCTCAGAGATTGGCAAGAAAACAGAAATGTTCGCACGTTTCTCTACAGTTGCTGGTGAGCGTGGCGCAGCAGATGCTGAGCGAGATATTCGTGGCTTTGCCCTTAAATTCTATACAGAAGAAGGGAACTGGGATTTAGTAGGGAATAATACACCTGTATTCTTCTTCCGTGACCCATTACACTTTACAGATTTAAACCACGTGGTAAAACGTGACCCACGTACAAATATGAAAAATGCCAACTCTAACTGGGATTTCTGGACTTCATTACCTGAAGCACTTCATCAAGTGACAATTGTTATGTCTGACCGTGGTATTCCAGCTGGTTACCGCAATATGCACGGTTTTGGATCTCATACGTATAGCTTTATCAATGCTGATAATGAGCGCGTTTGGGTTAAGTTCCACTTCCGTACAGAGCAAGGCATTAAAAACTTAACTGGTGCCGAGGCGAATGAGATTATTGGTCAAGACCGTGAATCTTCACAACGTGATTTATATGAAGCCATCGAAAAAGGCGATTTCCCTAAATGGAAAATGTATATTCAGGTTATGACAGAGGAGCAAGCTCGTGAGCTACCATACAACCCATTCGATTTAACAAAAGTATGGTATAAAAAAGATTTCCCATTAATTCCTGTAGGTGAGTTTGAGTTAAATAAAAACCCGGACAACTACTTTGCAGAAGTGGAACAAGCTGCATTTGCACCATCTAACATCATCCCTGGTATTAGCTTCTCACCAGATAAAATGTTACAAGGTCGTATTTTTGCCTATGCGGATGCACAACGCTATCGTTTAGGAGTAAACCACTATATGCTTCCTGTTAACGCACCAAAATGCCCATTCCGTACTTTCCACCGCGATGGAGCAATGCGCTTTGACGGCAACCTTGGTTCAACTTTAGGCTATGAACCAAATAGCTATGGTGAATGGGAGCATAACTTAGACCATAAAGAGCCTGAATTACGCATTGATGGTCATGCAGGTATTCATGACTTCCGTGAAGACGATAATAATTACTTTGAACAACCAGGTAAACTATTCCGTCTATTGACTGCGGAAGAGCAACAACGCCTATTTGAAAATACAGCGAATGATATGGCTTCTGTTGAAGAATTCATCAAGCGTCGTCACATCCTTCACTGCTATCTAGCTGATCCAGCATACGGTGAAGGTGTTGCAAAAGCGATGGGTCTTTCATTAGAAGGTATGGACCTTACAAACCCATATGTAAAACAACCAACAAACGTTTAATATTCCACTTATTATTGATATCCAAATCCAACTTTTACTCCATGTGAATCCATCATTCACATGGAGTTTTTTGATTAAGAAAAGGCCTATGTCTATAATTTGACATAAGCCTTTTCTTTCATTATTGGTAAATTTGACTACCTGCTTTTTTAAACTCTTCCGCCTTATCCTTCATACCTTGATGGATCGCTTCAGTAGTATTTAAATCCTTTTCTTTAGCATAATTACGGATATCCTGTGAAATTCTCATACTACAGAATTTAGGACCGCACATAGAACAAAAGTGCGCTGTTTTTGCTCCCTCTGCTGGCAGTGTCTCATCATGATATTCCACTGCGCGTTCTGGATCTAATGACAGATTGAATTGATCACGCCAACGGAATTCAAAACGTGCTTTAGACAGTGCATCGTCTCGTTGTTGTGCACCAGGATGCCCTTTTGCTAAATCAGCAGCATGTGCAGCAATTTTATAAGTAATAACACCTACGCGAACGTCCTCACGATTCGGTAAGCCAAGATGCTCTTTCGGTGTCACATAACAAAGCATCGCTGTACCAAACCAGCCAATCATCGCTGCACCAATGGCTGAGGTAATATGATCATAACCCGGAGCAATATCTGTTGTTAGTGGGCCTAATGTATAGAAGGGCGCTTCCTTACAAACCTCTAATTGCTTATCCATATTTTCTTTTATGAGATGCATCGGTACATGACCTGGCCCTTCAACCATCACCTGAACATCATGCTTCCAAGCAATTTGCGTTAGTTCACCTAGTGTTTCAAGCTCTGCAAATTGTGCCTCGTCATTGGCATCTGCAATTGATCCTGGACGTAAACCATCACCTAAGGAAAAAGCAACATCATAAGCTTTCATAATTTCACAGATTTCCTCAAAGTGTGTATAAAGAAAATTCTCTTGATGATGATATAAACACCACTGTGCCATTATAGAACCCCCACGAGATACAATGCCTGTTACACGATTTACCGTAAGCGGTACATAGCGTAAAAGGACACCTGCATGAATGGTGAAATAATCAACACCCTGCTCGGCTTGTTCAATAAGGGTATCACGATATACCTCCCATGTTAAATCCTCTGCTATGCCATTCACTTTCTCTAAAGCCTGATAAATTGGCACAGTTCCCACTGGCACTGCAGCATTTCGAATAATCCATTCTCTCGTTGTATGAATATGCTTACCTGTCGATAGATCCATAATATTATCTGCACCCCATCGAGTTGCCCACGTCATTTTCTCAACTTCTTCTGCAATGGACGAAGATACCGCCGAATTCCCAATGTTTGCATTGATTTTCACATGGAAATTACGGCCAATAATCATTGGCTCTGCCTCAGGGTGATTGATATTAGAAGGCATAATAGCTCGCCCTGCTGCAATTTCTGAACGAACAAATTCAGGGTCCATATTTTCACGGATGGCTACGAACTCCATTTCAGGTGTTATAATGCCATTTCGCGCATAATGAAGCTGTGTTACATTTTTACCTTTTTTAGCACGTAAAGGCTTTCTTGCTAATTCAGGAAAGACATTTTCATGATTACGGGGGTCATCTGCACGACGAAAACCATTATCCTCTGGTTTAATCGTACGCCCCTCATATTCTTCAACATCCCCTCGTTCTTCTATCCATGTGCGTCGTAAAACTGGTAAACCTTTTGTAATATCCGCTTGATAGGCCGGATCTGTGTAAGGACCACTCGTATCATATACTCGAATAGGTGCATTTTCTTCATTTCCAAAACTTCCTGTTGTGGGACTTAATGCGATTTCACGCATAGGTACTAAAATATCGGGGCGTGATCCTTCCACATATACTTTTTTGCTTCCTTCAAAGCTGGACATAATCGTAATATTCTTTTCACTAATTGCTGACATGAGCTACTTCTCTCCCTTAAATATATTTTGATACAAGGACCGAATCTAGCTCACCCCAACAATCAAATAAATAAAAGCCGAATCCAAAATAATTATTTGGATCCGGCCATGAATGTAAAGGTCTATTAATTGCATACTCTGCAATAGCTTCTTAACTTTCCCACGCTGGTATGAGCCAGATCAGGTCCAAAGGGTCAAGAAACCTCTAAGCGTTTCCCTCTCAGCCTGACTCATCAGACTCCCCTAGTTAATACTATTTAGTTTGATGCTAGTGTAGCAGATATTACTAAGAGATGGAAGTTATATTTTTTATCTTTCAACTAACTAGGTAAATAATACTTCTGCAAAATAAATCACAATTGTTACGGTTATACAGCTCACAATAGTTGAAAATAAAACAGCTTGCGCGGCTGTTGCTGATTCTACATCATATTCCAATGCTAGACTAGAGCTATTACGAGATGTTGGAAAGGCACTGGCTATAAACAGTGATTGTGCGACGACTCCATCTAATCCCAATACATAAATAATGACTAATGCAACAGCTGGTCCAATAATTAATCGTGTAAAACAGCTGACAAAGACCGTTTTATTAAACATTGATTTGATCTCAAGTTGTGACAATTGCGCACCCAAGGTAATTAATGCCACAGCAATAAATCCATCTGCCACATGCTCTACCGGTATTTTGATAAACTGCGGTATACCGATATCAAAATAGTTCATAGCAACGCCTATAATCAGTGCATGAATAATGGGCATTTTAAAGAAATCTTTGATGATTGTCATACCCGACTTCGTAGAGGAAATTAAATTGTACAAACCATATGTATAAGTAGTCATATTTTGAAAGATTACAAGCATGACCTGAATGGCTACGCCAATAGGTTGCGTGGCAAAAATCATTTGAGCCACTGGAATACCGTAATTGCCAGAATTAATAAGCACCACACTATTTTTAAAGACTGCTGCCTCTGTTTTGGCTAAACCTAGCCCTTTCGCCATCAAATGACTGAGTATCATTTGACTACCGATAAAGAGCACAATAAATAATCCGACTTCTCCCAGAACAGATAATTCTACATGTGTTTCATATAAATTTACAAAAACAGCCGCTGGCATAAAGCAATATGTAATAAGCTGAGACAATGCTTTTAAGTTAAAGCGAAATTTCTTTTGTAGTATAGCGCCTATTACAAGTAACACTAAAATAGGTACAACAATTTGAAAGAAAATCATTCCGAGATACATCATATCAATGTCCCCCTTCCAGTGTTAATAGTAGTGCTGAATTCTTTTTAGGTCAATTTCTCTTACCTTCACAATAAAAGAAAGACTGCCTCTATATTGAAGGCAGCCTTTCCTTTTAAGCAAGCTTAAATCGATTTACAACTTCTTGTAGCTCATTTGAAATATCGTTCATACTTTGAATAGACTCTGCTACTTTTTGTAATTCTGCTTGTTGATCCATAGCAGAAGCACTTACTTGTTCTGCAGAAGCTGCTGTTTGCTCTGAAATAGCCGAAATACTTTGGATGGACATGATTGCCTGATTTTTATGCTCTAACATACTAGATAGTTTATTCATTAATTCACTAATAGAATTCGCAATTGAACCTGACAAGTCACTGCTATCTTTAAATGCTAGTTGCGTGCTTTGTACTGACTCATTTTGAGCGTGCATTAAATCTGCATTAGATGCAATGACTGCAACCGTTTGCTGAGAATTTTCAAGAATGCTTTCTACTGTACTCTTGATAATTTCTGTTTCATTCTTAGATTGTTCCGCCAGCTTTCTAACTTCCTCTGCAACTACCGCAAATCCTTTACCATGTTCACCAGCACGTGCAGCCTCAATACTTGCGTTTAAAGCTAGCAGATTAGTCTGCTCGGTAACGCTCTGGATTGAAGCAATAATCTGATTAATATTCGCAATATTAGAGGCCAATGATTCCATTTGCTGCTGGATACGCCCATTCATCTCATTTGTCTCCATATTACGCTCCCGTAAGCTTTCAACTTCATGCAATCCTTTTTCTGTCGTTACACCTGTTTTATGAGATAGCTCATCCATTTCGTTGGAAAGAGCCGTAATGGCATCAATTTGATCAGATAAATCCATCATTCGATAATTTGTTTCTTCTGTATCCTCTGATTGCTTCGAAGCTCCTTGTGCAATTTCATTGATAGCTATAGAAACCTCCTGACTAGAAGCAACTACTTCATTAAACGCCTCATGTACCTGATTAGAAGATTGGTTCAATAACATCGTAGAATTAAGCACGGATTGAATCGCACTATTGGTTTTATCTAGCATATTATTATAAGCAATCGCCACTGCACCAATTTCATCAGACTTAATATATTTCTCTTCTACTTTTTGTGTTAAATCTCCCTCAGCCGCAGTTTCAATCGATGCACGTAAAAATTTAAGTGGCTTTAACTGTTTATAGATGAATAACACACTTGCTGCTGTCATCAAAACAACCATAATAATAGAAGCAATAATCGTAAATACAAATACATGATTATATGTCTCTAGAATCTTTGATTCAGCTAGCACGACTTGAACAGTCCATGTTTCGTCAATATCCTCTAAAATCATTGGAGCAAAAACATTATATGCTTTTTCCTTCAGTTGATTAGAATCAACGTATATACTTGTTAGCTCACCATTTTCCATTGTCTTACTAATACTTGTCCAAGTAGGATCCTCTTGCATATTGCGCCCAACTAGCTCTTCACCAAAACTGTTAGCTGTTAGCACACCTTTATTGGTAATAATTGCTGCGTAACCGCCTTCTGGGGCATTCGATTTTGTTAAATCATTTAAAAAATCTATCGATACATCCGCTGTCAATACACCGAAAAATGTTCCAGAAGCATTGATTAATGGCACCGAAATGGTTGTCATTAAAACGCTTTGTCCGTTTACATTATACTCATAGGGCTCCGTCAAAACTGCACGTCTCTCTTCTTTTGGTACCCAATACCATTCAGAAACACTCTTATCATCAATTCCTTCGATTAGAGCAGTCGTGATATCATTTCCGTTTTTACTTAAATAAGGCATAAAACGCTTTTTAGTATCTATTAAAGCTGCCTCAGTTGGTTCTAGAATAATAGAATCTTGCTCAAAGATTGCTCCTACCCCAAGAATGTCATTATTGTTAGCTAAATTATTTTCCATTATGTCTATGACACCTTTGGTAGACAACGTATTATTCTTCTCCAGGCTTTCTATGATACGCTTTGTTGTTTGTAATGTCGTATTGGCTTTCTTAAAGCGTTCACTCATAATAGCGGCAGAAGATTCAGCTGTTTGCAATGTTCCATGCTCTGCGTCTTCAACACTTTGCTTTTTTATAATAATCCCTGTTGTTACTGTATAGGATAAAAATAAAATAAGAAATAATCCTATTATTAGGGAAGAAAGTTTTAAGGCAATTCCTCTTGATTTTTTCATAACTAACACCCCACTTTTATACTAATAATAATGGATGGAGGTTTGTATCACAATAAAATAATTAGCGAATAAAGTAGAAAATTTACAGAATTATAGAGAAAAATACCGATACTACACTAATTATTTATTCTTCTTAAATAAGGACTAATGACTTATTTGAATTGAGATTCATAGTAAAACATTCTCTTCGAATTCTAAATTATAGAAGAATATGATATATTAACTATTAAATAGAATGATTGGAGTGACTTACATGAAAAATAAAGCGCTATCAACATTAATGGCCACGGCTATTACAGCGACACTAGTATTACCAATGTCTACTGCGAGTGCCGCATCATCTCAAATTCAATCAAATTTATATGAGACACAGGTAGCAGCAGCTAAAAAGGTGATAGGTGAATCCGTAACTATCAAAAACATTACAAAAGATACTGTAATAACATCTAATGGTACATTTAGAATTCATTCGGCATTAAAGCCCCTATTTGATACTTCAAATAAAACGGCATTAACAAATGCCCGAGCTACTATTGTAGTGAAAAATGGTCAAATTACTGACGTTACCGCATTAATATTAAACAAAGCAGGTACAAGCAAAAAATCTGTCTATTTTGATGGAGGTGACGCACAAATCTCTGGAGATCTTACGGTAAATGCAGACTATGTAAAGATTCAAGATGTTAGTGTGGATGGTCAGCTTATCATTACAAACAGAGTAAAAAAAGCCGTTACACTCGATGAAGTAGTAGTAGATGAAACAATTACACTAAAACCAATTGTAACGAAAAAAGTAAGTTGGCTATACGTTACTTTAATCGATATGAAATCATCAAACATCAATTTGGAACGTACGAAAGTCAATGTATCTTCTGACCAAACTCTTTCCAAAGTAGATGTAGTAGGTAAAGTTACATCTTTTGAAGCTATGTCTAATATAGAAAAGCTTACAATTGATGTGGCGAAAGATTTCAACCTTTATGGTGAGGGTAAAATTGAGCAAATCGTTGTAAAAGGCGGTACTAAAGTAGCTTTAGATTCAGGACATCTTGTAAACAATGTACAAGTAGACAATAAAAATGTCTCCGTGACACTACCTGTAATTGATAAAAAAGAACTCAATACACTAATCGCATCCCCACCATATGTACAAGTATCAGTAAACGGCTATGATATTTTAAATACGGATAAATGGACAACACAAGCAGACCGCACAGTGTTTGATTCTGCTGTAGCAAGTGCAAGAGTCATAGCAAATAATTCAAATGCCTCACAAGAACAAGTGAAGAATGCCATTAATCAGTATAAAAATGCACTAGCAGTCTACCAAGCTGCTCAGAAGAGTGGTACAAAATATGGTTATGGCGATAAAGCTTCACTACAGTCTTTAATTAATTCTGTTCAATATGTTACGGTTTCTTGGGACGGATCAAATGTACCTTATAATTCTCCTTGGACTACACAAGCAGAAAGAAACGCAATAGAATCTGCTGTTTCATCTGCCCAAGCAGTTGTTAATAATTATTATGCCACTCAAACGGATATTGCCAATGCTATCAATAATTTAAACAATGCTATTTGGACTTATAAGAATGCTAATAAGTATGGGAATAATGGGTATTATGTGGATAAAACTAGTTTACAAACACTTATTACATCAGCATCTAACGGAATTGGTTCGATCTCTTACAACGGGGACGGAAGCGATGTACCACTTTATTCACAATGGACTAACTTATCTGAATATCAAAAAATAATGTATGCTATTAACCAAGCACAATCAGTTATTAATAATTATTCCGCAACTCAAACTGAAGTCACAAATGCATATAATAGCCTAAACGATGCGCTTATTTATTACAACAACGCAAAAATCACAAAATACTACTAATAGAAAGGACTCTGCATCACGCAGAGTCCTTAAAAATGTCAACTAGTTAAAAGCATCCACTTGAGACATCGTATTTGTCAGTTTCCACCTTCGATACCAATCCTCAACCTCCTCACTTGGTTCCACCGCCAAATGCTCTTGAAGGATCTTTTTTAACAGCCAGTATTGCTCCTCAACGGCGGCTGTATTATTAAGTAGATCGTAAAGCTTCATTAAAGTAAAATAGTTCTCTTCTGCATCAGAGAATAGTGCTTGCACTTTTTCCTGCACCTTTATGGCAGCGATATAGCTTTCATTTCTTATGTAAAACTCGCTTAGTTGCTGAGCATGATGCAACCACAGTCTCCTTAAGCGTTCTCTTTCACTTTCCGCCCATAAATAATCACAATCTCCTAAATAATCACCCGTATACATCTGGAATACCTGTTCATGTTCATCTACTGTTGTCTGCTGTATTGGCGGTAACAATTTTAAGCGAGATAGCCATTGTTCTACATCCACCACAATATTTTCAACTACTAGTTTGTAGCCAGAATTTAGCAAAGGACTTGAAATTTTTACGCCATCTACCCCATAGTTTTTCAATGTTTTCCGTATTGTATAAATGGCTGTATAAAGTTGTTTAGATGCTTTATCAATATCAGATTCTGGCCAAAATAACTCTAGAATCGTATCACGATAAATCATTTCATTTCTATGCTCTAGCATGTATGCAAATAGTTCTTTAGCTTTAGATGTCCGCCATTTCATGTACTGTGTATGACCGTTAGGAGCAACAACATTAAGCCCTCCAAAAAGCTTAATAACTGTATGTTTAGTTGTGATATTTTTATGTTTATTATTAATTTGTTCAAGACGTTCTAAGGTCTTTTCTAACCGGATTTTTTGTATAGGTTTTAATAAATAGTCAATAGCATGTAAATTAAATGCATCTATTGCATACTGATCAAACCCTGTTGTAAAAACAAATTCCACGTCAGGCATTAATTCTTGTATTTTTTCACCCAGTGCTAAACCATCAATATTGGGCATCACTATATCTAAAAATACAACATTCGGTTGTAGCGTCTGAATTTCTTCAATTACTTTTAGAGAATCGGTGTATTCTCCCACTATTTTAATTCCCGGGACATTACTATTTTCTAGTAAGTTTTTTAGTCTCTTTAATGGTAAAAGTTCATCATCTACTAGCACGATTCTCATATTTGCTCCTCCTTAAAAACTAATCCTCTACTTATTATCGTTTATTTTTTGAAATAATTGATAGAAAAACCGTTACCTTTGGAGGGAATTAAGCCTATTTGTCGAAATCTATTATTTATAATGAAAAAGAAAATATTTTCCAATAATTTTACTATTTTTCTAATTGCAGGTTTATTTTTTTGTTTTCTAACTCTTACACGCTTCACTTGGATGAGTTTTACTAACACTTCAACGGGAGTCGCAGCTATTCAAGGGATTGTTGATTTAAGAAATGTTGATACAAGCCAAAATTTTAGTATTAAACTACAAAGTGAATGGGAATTTTATCCTAACACCCTTCTCATTTCAGAAAATACCAAATCATTTAAACGAAATAAAATTTATACGAATCAGCCAGAATCTTGGGATCAGTATTTTGAAAATAATGATGAAATTCATTATGGTTCTTATCGTCTAACTATTTTAAAAGAACATATATCTTCTCTGATGTATGGCATTACAATACCTGAAGGCTTAGCACCTTATGAGCTTTATATAAACGGTCATTTCATTGGAGGACTTGGAAATCTAGCGACGAACAATACTCAAATTGCCCCTATTGGTAGACCCTCAACCTATTATTTTACGCTCAACACTACTAAAAGCGAAATTATTATACAAGGTGTTCAAGCTAATCGTTATGTACAAGGTGGATTTCAACGAGAAATTATTTTTGGCGATTTGCATTCAATGGAGCGGTCAAAGTTTTTTTCCATTTCAACTCAAATGGCCGTTTGTTTAGTCTTTTTCTTTTATCTATTATTTACGATTTTACTTTGGTTTATAGGCATTCGAAATAAATCTCTTCTTTACTTTTCCATGATTATTATTTCGACTTGTGTGACGATACTTGTTTCTAGTAATAAGATTTTATTTAGCTATATTTCTATTAATTGGATTTGGGCAAATAAACTATATTATTTTTCTTACATTAATAATATGATGTTTTTTGTTTTATTTTTACGTGAATTAATGAAAGAATACTCTAAACCTAAAATATTGACGATCGTCCCTTTGCTATGTGCTACCTATTTATCTTTTATTGTAATAGCTCCAATTGAATATATTTTTAAAACCAAAATTATTTTTACAATACTTTTTATTGTCTCTCCTACCATTATAACTATTTTCACATTCAATATAGTTATAAAAGGGCAAAAGGGCGTAATATTTTTATTATTAACAGGAACAGCTGTAGCAACCAATTCATTATTTTTCTCTTTACAGCAAAATAAAGTCTTGCCTTATAGTCATTACCCTTTTGATTTACTAATCGGTATTACTGCATTATCAGCATTTTGGTTTACACGTTATTTTCAAACAACCTTACAAACAGAAAAACTTTCTGTGAAATTGCAAAAGGAAATAAATACAAAAGATGATTTTCTCGCAAATACCTCACATGAACTCCGTAACCCTTTACATGGCATGATGACTATTGCCCAAACCATTTTAGCTAAGCAAGAACATAAAGGAGCTCAAAGCGATTTAAGACTACTTGTAAGAATCGGTAATCATATGACCCACATACTAGATGATTTATTGGATTTAGTGAAATTAAAGGAAAAAACCCTTCGACTGCAACCAAAACCTTTGAATGCTTATAACCTAGCAAGTGGCGTAAGTAATATGTTTCGTTTTATGCTGAAAGGGAAACCAATCGAACTTGTTGTGCGCATACCAATCAACTCACCACTTGTTTTAGCCGACGAAACAAGATTAATTCAAATCTTTGCGAACTTAATTCATAACGCCATTAAATTCACTGAGCAAGGTTCCATTACGATTGATGCCGAAGTCGTTGGTAAAAAACTATATATTTCAGTTGCAGATACAGGAATTGGTATTGAAAAAGATATCCAAGAAAGAATATTTGATCCTTATGAGCAAGTTGATTCAACAATGACTTCTATAGGTGGTGGACTTGGATTGGGTTTAAGCATTTGCCAAGAACTTATAGCCTTGCATGGTGGGACAATATCGTTAACCTCTTCTGTTGGAAAGGGCTCAATCTTTACTTTCTCTTTACCAGTAGCAAAAAGTCAGACAGTAGCGGACAGAGATTTAAATGTTGAGAAGGATACAATGTTATTAAAATATTCTTCATTGATGAATGGTTTCACGCAAATAGAACAAAGCATTGCCACTTCCACTGAAAAGCATACCTTGGTGTCAAGCCATGCACGAATACTCATTGTTGATGATGATGCTGTAAACTTGCAGGTCCTCGTTAATGCATTTTCAACTGAACCCTTTGAAATTGAAACGGCTTTAAGTGGCGCTGAAGCTCTGGAAAAACTACAAGAGAATAGTTTTGATTTAATTATTTCTGATATTATGATGCCACATATGTCGGGCTATGACTTGGCAAAGCACATTCGTGAAAAATTCTCTATATCAGAACTACCATTATTGTTTTTAACTGCTCGACAGCAAAGTGAAGATATTCAACTAGCCTTTCTAAGTGGGGCAAATGATTACATCAAAAAGCCCATGGAATATATAGAGCTTAAATCACGGGTTCAGGCACTGATACAGATGAAGCAATCTAGTGAGGAACGTCTTCGCATTGAAGCAGCATGGCTTCAAGCACAAATTCAGCCTCATTTCTTCTTCAATACCTTAAACTCTATTATCTCCTTACAGGGTGTAGACAATGAAAAAATGGAGGAATTATTGCTTGCCTTCAGTGATTACCTACAAATGAGCTTTGATTTCCAAAATGTCGATTTAACGGTGCCAATCGACTATGAATTAAAGCTGGTCAGAGCCTTTATAGCAATTGAACAAATTCGCTTTGGCGACAGAATACGAGTTGAGTGGGATATTCCTAATCAGATGAAGTTGTTTGTTCCTCCACTGTCGATACAAACTCTTGTCGAAAATGCTATTCAGCATGGCATTTTACCACGTCAGGAAGGTGGCACTGTGACCATTTACATCGAAGAGAAGAAGGAGAACTTTACAATAGCTATAACCGATAATGGTGTTGGTTTTGAAACAAAGATGTCTAAAGAGAAAACGAGCGTTGGTCTCATCAATACAGAACAACGCCTGAAGCAATTATTTGGCGTGGAATTAGCGATAGACAGTGTTATTGATCAGGGTACAACCATTTCCTTTTCCATCCCTAAAAAAATATAGTGTAGTGTGTGTCGTTCTATCCATCTGTCCCGGAGGTTAATCCGTCACTTTCAGCGCTTTATCCATTTCTCTCGGGATCTTATCTTTGCACTAATCAAGAAAGACTAGGCTCACAAAAGAAGCCTAGTCTTTCTTGGTTTGTTTAAGATTTAAGACATTGACAAGATTACATAAAATAGTTTACTACAACATGCTGAACAAGTTCTGAACATCTATATCATTTAGCTATTACATCTGTCACTTTGCCTGTAAATGTTCTATTGTCATGTATTACCGCCACTAAGTTGACACTACAAACACATCATGCACTTGTTGAGTTTCGTATGTACTTGTTACAACAAAATATTTTATTGTATTTTTCAAAATCTAGTGATTCCGTACATTACCTTTCGTTGCACCTCTAACAACTGAGAAACATTCTAACCTATTTGATATTTTTTCCATGCTTCCAGTGGGAATTTTTTCATATTTTGTGATCCTAGCAACAACTTAAATGACTATTGTATAAAGCGTAAACATGTGAATCCGTATATTTATTCGCAATCTATTGTAAAACTACAAGCTTTATATCATGTTGCTTGAGATATTCAAGTATTTTGGGCAATACTTCAACAGTTTTACTTGTTTCATGGAATAAATAGATTGAACCTGACTTGCCATTTTCTCGTATATATTCGATAATTTCTTCTGAATCCTCTACTCTCCAATCTTCAGGGTCCCGATTCCACATAACCATTTTCATATTTTGATTACGAGCATTTTGTTTCAACTGTTCATTAAAGGCCCCGTATGGAGGACGAAGTAATGTCACAGGCTCCCCTATTATAGAAGATAGTACTTCATTTGTTTTATTTAAATCTGTTATTTGCTCACTTGAAGATACTTCTGATAGTTCTTTATGCTCCCAAGAATGACTCCCTATAGACATTTGTTGTTGTTTTGCATATGTTACGTACTGAGGGTAATTAACTGCATTTTGGCCTATAAAAAAGAATGTCGCCTTTATATCATGATCGACTAAAATATCAACAATTTCCTTCGTATATTTAGATGGACCATCATCAAAAGTAATGGCTGCATACCCCTCAGGTAGACTATATGTCATTTCAGATTCGGTTATAAAATAATCCTCTGCATTGACCTTCTTAATAGGTTCCTCATTCAAAACAACATCAGTCTTACTCACCTCATCACCCTTATTAGTATTAGCTGCAACAGAATTCATGTTTTTTTCCGAGCTAATCTTAACAACCTTTTCATTTTCTGTAGTTTCTGGGAATATGTTTACGTTAATCATGATATTGTTAAATGCAATAAAAAAGGTTACTAGAATGACAACAACACCTATGACCATTTGAATGAGATGTTTAATCCTTTTTTGGGGGATCTTTTGAGAGTCTCGTTTTTGCTTGGTACGCTTTTTATCTACTTCAGAACAAATTGTAATAAATTTATATTTCTGATCAATAGAAAGTTTTTTTGCACTTTGAATAGTATTTAGCTGATTTAATATTTCAACATATTGTTCAGAACATTTAAAATCATACGATTCAATAATAGAGCCGTTACTTTTAGTAATTGTACTTAAAAACTCGTTTCGGAAAGGATCCCACTTTGACCTCAAAGAAAGCCGATAGCGAGAATAATTATCAAAGATAACAAGCTTCTTAAATTGATCATATGTTTCACTATCAATTTCTAATTCTAAGAAAACGGTTTTCTTATTTAAGATTGTCTTTACATTCAACAAAAAAAGTATGGAATCACTTCTAATTGAATGTAATTCAATTATATTAGTCTTATAGTTACTCATATTGGGTCTCCTCTGCTATTGGGTCTCCTTTTCTATTGAGTCATCTTGCTACTTATAGAACAGCATGACTTAGAGCAGTATGCTATTCATTCCTCTTGTCTCTTTTATAATCTAAAAATGAGGCAGACATTCTATTTGTGAAATCACTTGCCATGCTCATTAGATATTCGTTTTCCTTACGAATGTGCTCATTTTGTTCTTTATAATTCGCGTTTTCAGATTCTAATTTTAAGATTATATCTTCCTTTTTCTTCAATTTATTTACCCAATCTAAAGTTTCTTTCTCATATTGTTCATTAAAGGATTGATACTTCTTGTTTTCTACATTAATAATATTTTTTAATTCTTCAATTTCATTCGTTAATGAAAATTGCATTTCTTTATAGTCTTCCATATGCTGATCTAATTGTAGATTTTTATCGGTTATTTTCTTTTCAAGCGTGTCTATTCTACTTTCTTTACTTTCTATAATCTTATTTAATCTATTAACTTCTTTGATTCTTTCAGATAATTGTTCTGAGGTGTGTTTATATCTGTTTTGTAGCTCAATATATCTATGTTCAGACATTTGATGTTGATGAGCAATTTGCTCGGTAGAAACGATTAAATCCATCACAGCTTTATTATTTTTAATACTACTAGGAATATGAAATAAGCTTTGTGACTCGGGTTCATTCTTTTCCTCTTCATTAGCATTATTTTGTTCTTCTTCATCAACTTGTTGCTCAGTTATTGCGTTAATTTCATTCGTATCAGCCTGATCTTTTTTCTTTAGAAATTGAAATCTACTAAGCATACTATCATTCACCTTCCCAAACTGTTGTTCAACAAATTTCATCTAATCAATCCTTTTTCTTGGTGCCTTTATATCAAATACACTATTTTCCAACATTATTTTTACAAATTAACAAAAATCTCTACAATGATAGACAATTTTAAATTATTTTAGCAATCAGAAATATACAATATCTATACCAGACATCTACAAAACATCTACAATCTTATTTCATGGTATATATTAGGAAGATTTGCTTATGTCATCAAACATATAGCACTAAAAATGCAAATTTCTTGAAGAAGCCCTTTTTTAAAAAGAACAGAAATATAAAAGTTAACCTTGAAAGGAAATACTTCACATACAATGAATGTTCCTTTGTCTCTCCAACGTTTTTAATTTTCTACTTGCTTAGAATTTGCAATATGAACATCACTAGTTTGTCTAATAAATACAAAAAAGATTCTAGTCTATGTTAAGATTGAATTAACACCATATATTGTATATATTCCCTTCGATTAACCAAAAACATTAAACACAGGAGGATTCTTACATTATGAAATCTAACAAAAGACTTGTCTTACTGTCTTTAGTGGCAGTTCCCTCACTTCTATACAGCGCGCCAGTATCGGCTGCTGAGATACCAAAACCAGCCTACATAACTGCTAACTACAATGCTAACGTGTCAAATGTTGTGCAACTTATTAACAACATTAACAATACAACCGCTACCTTCCAGACAAATTTAGAGGCAGCTCTGAAGGCTTATAATGCTTTAACAGCAACAGAAAAACAGTATGTCACGAACTATTCCACATTATCATCACACCAGCAGACAAGAATAGCTTATCGTAAGCTTGCAACACAAATTGAAGAGAAATTGTATTCTGTGGATTCTACATCCTCAAACTATTATCAAAATGTTATTGAAACAAGAGATTGGTATAATACCTTGAATGCAGCACAAAAAACTTTTGTAAGTGCATCTGCGCAAAAAATACTAACTTCCAATATTGCACCAAATACATCTGTTGAAAAAGTAGTCAATAAAATTCAATTAATTAATTCATCTCGTCTCTCGTTTCATAAAGATGTAGCCGATGCCCGAGCAGAGCTTAATGTACTGCGTAAGTTTTCAAATGTCTCTTTACCTGTGGGTATTGAACAGCTGTTACTTGATGCTGAACAGCTTGTCGTAAAGGATAAGGCAGCGGCTAAAGAAGTGGAAAATGCTATTGCAGCTTTATCACCAAAAACGTCGACAGCTCAGGATGTACAGGCAGTCAAAACATCTTTTGAAGCTTTAACACCTGTCCAACAGCAACTTGTGCCGAACGTTTGGACTTTAGTGGATTTTGTACAAGGGAAATATACACTTCCTACAAAGGACAGCATACCTAAAACACCTACATTATCAGATACTGCGGCTATTCCGGGCAAAACGACAGCAATGACAAAAAATAAAAACACTTATAAAGCTAAAATTAATGTTGCCGCATCAGAAATTGACACGGAACGTTTTATTCTAACAACAAAAGACAAAATGACCATCATCATTCCGCCGCTTTATACACTAGTCAATGAAGATGAAGGGGTAATGGATATTCAAGTAACCAAAAAGGCAAACCGTATTACACTTCAGGCTACCTTAAATAAAAAACCAGTAACCTTTGATGCAAATATGGAAATCATCATTGAGGGTTTAACAGCTAATTCATCCATCGTTCACTCAAATGATTTGGGTAAGCGAGTACCTGCCGATTTCATCATCAGCGGAAATCGCCATATTATCCAAACAACTACATCTGACACATTCCAAATCATAAACAATTAAATGAAAAGCACTAAAGAAATACCAACGAGACTTATGTTGGTTTCTTTAGTGCTATCTTTTTTTACTCATTCCCCTCAATTTAGTTCGAAAGAGAAGACCGTAAGTTGTCCATAAACTATATTATTGGAGTGGCCCTAAAAAAAATAGACAAAGTCAAAAAATCGACTTTGTCTTATCCTAAATGAAAATAAATATACCCCATAAATGTTAAGCATAAACAAACACTTATGGGGCAATCAATAACTTTTATTTAATTTCTTTTGTCGTAGCTACTAGTTGATCCACAATGAAATCAAGCTGTTTTGACAATGAATAAATGTCGTTGTAGTAACAAAAACCAAAATCCATTTCAATAAGCCTTCCTTCTTTAATGGCAGGAATATTAGACCAAACTGGATGATCTGTTAAATCTACCATTCCGTCATAGGATGAACGGAACACATAGTCACCTGCATAATCTGTTAATACTTCTAAAGAAACATCGATCGCCTCATCGGTGTTGTTTTTATCATCAATTTTCTTTTGAATAATGTCTGGTGCTTTCATTCCTAGATACTCATAAATAGCTTGTGAACCGCGTCCAAAGGTATAGCTTGTCACAACTGACATTTTCCCTTTGCCGCCCTCCATAATACTAACCGTTTTATCTGAAATACCTGCCTCTTTTAACTGCTCTTGACTATCCTCTACTTTTGTATAGAAATTAGCTAATAGCTCTTTTGCTTCTTTCTCTTTCCCTAGAACTTCACCAATCTTCGTTAAACGTTCATCTAGTGATGTTGAGAAATCGATCATGACAGTAGGCGCAATTTTTTGCATTTGATCGTAAAGCTCATCCTTACTTGGAATAATGATGACATCAGGTTTTAATTGAATCACTGCCTCAACATTCGGTTCAAACCATTCACCTAAACTTTCAACTGTTTTTAATTCTTCCTCAAATGCTGCTCCCTCTTGTATTTTAGAGGAGCCCACTGGTGTCACATCAAAAGCTAGTACATCACCTGTATAATACATCACCACTACTCGCTCAGGGTTAACGGGTATTTCTACGTCTCCTTTCATAGTAGAGACCATTTTTGTTTGTGATTCGCTGGCTGCTTGTGTAGTAGAGACTTGTTTTTCTCCGCCTCCTGTATTGCTTGATGTTCCGCTGCTGCAAGCACTTAGTAAAAGCGTCAGACAAAGGAAAAGTGTTGCAATAGCTGATAATCCTTTTTTATTCATTGGTTCATACTTCCTTTCATTATATTGATAACCATTCTCAATATAATCTTGGAAGCTCCAATCGACAATGGAGTATCTTTCAGACATTGAAGGACTATCTTTTACCAGATCACTTACTTGTTTCTTTTGACGGAATTTTGTTGGTGAAACGCCTACTCTCTTTTTGAAAAGTCTACTAAAATAATAGACATCGCTATAGCCGACACCCATAGCGATATCGCGTAGGCTAGCATTCGTCTTCTCAAGCAAAATAGAAGCTTTTTCAATACGTAGCTGAATTAAATACTCAATAGGGCTATAACCTATTTGTTGCTTGAATTGAATGGATAAATGAGATGGACTATAGCGCAATGCCTTCGCAATCGATTCTAAGGTCAATGGCTTTGCATAATTTTGTTCTAGATAGGCTTTAATTTGACTAGAGACATTCAGTTTTTGAATGTCGACACTGTCCTGATCTAACTGCATGAAAATTTCATTTAATAACTGATAGAATAGCGATTTAACAGTAAATTTGCTGAGGTTATTGGCATTTTCCCACTTCATATACATGTAATATACTTTTTCAAACATTGTAATAGGTGAGTTAGGAACAAGACTATATTGATATTTGAAAGGATTATTTCTTTGCATGGCTCTGGCTATCATTTTATTTGGGGTTAAAGGAATGGAAGCTCGATAAAATATTAAAAAATATTCAAAGCCTTTGTCTGTAGCCTCTATTTGTAGGGTTGAGCCCTTTCCACCGTGAATAAGATGAAAACCCTCTAGTGTATAGCTTATTAAATCAATTTGAACTTCCGCACCACCACCTGTGGCATAAAGAAACATATTAGCAGGCAATTTATATGATTTTCCGATTTCCTCAGGTTTGAATAGCTCATATCTTATATCGAGCACTTTAATCGTGGCATGATTCCAGAGAAAAAGAAACTCTTCCTTTGGTAGCATCCTACATCATTCCTTCCCATTTATTACTTCATTCAAGTTTATTATAATTGATAATCGTTCTCAATATAATTTTCTAACAATCTTGCATGAAGCATAAAAACACAAATCAATTGAAGGTGTTCACTACTTTTTATGGAGGGGTGTTGTCACTGATGATTATCCTCATTGAAAATTAGAGCCTAACCTTTCTCTAATAGATATTTTGTTCACTACTGTTAGGAAAAGACACTTTTGCAGAATGGTTGATTGAAGTGGAGCCAACGACTCACCTTGCTACAAGGTCTTTTTCTGCTATTGATCTTTTTTTAACAACATGAAAATCGCTCAAGCAATCCAATGCTTGAGCGATTTTAAGGGAATTTATTTATTCTTCTTTAGCGTGCTGTACTAGCATTTCTGTCACTTCTTCAATCTGTCCTAGGATTGAAATAGGATCTGAAAACCAGAAACTCCAGCCATCAATTTCAAAAATTTGATCATTTTGCACAGCATCTAGCGTTTTCCAAACTGGTTCGTTTTTATAATCATATGTTTCTGTCGCTTTATCGACAGCCACAAAAATATAATCACCTGCATAATCTGGCAGTAATTCAGGTGATAATTCCAGCCACGGCTTTTCAGGATCAATTTCCTCTACTTCTTTTGCGGGTGGCGTTAGTCCAAGCCCATCATAAAATGATCGCCCTGTATAACCATTACCGTATAATGTTATATTCTTTGTTGCTCCACCAGCAAAAATCGTCACGGTTTGATCCTTACCAATGATATCTTGAACTGTTTGTCTCGCTTTTGCTACCTTTTGATTATAGTCATTTAACCAAGCCTTCACTTCTTCCTCTTTATCTAAAATTTTACTAAACTCCTCCAATGTTGCATCCATTTCTAAATTAAAGGGTATTAAGACTGTAGGCGCTATTTTGGCATATTCTTCGTATTTCTTATCATCCCCTGTAATGATAAGGTCGGGCTTCAAATCAACTACTGCTTCAAGGGATTCTTCAAAATAAGTAATTCCTTCATTATGCTCCTTCAGGTAGGGGCTTTTCATATAAAGCTCCTGTGTTCCTACTGGTTTAATGCCCATAGTTAATAAAAAACCTGGGTAATAATCGGTTACGATACGTTCTGGGTCAACAGGAATTTCGACATCCCCCTTCACAGTGGATACAATTTTTGTTGTCGACTGTACTTCCGTTGACTCATTAGCTGGTGCTTTTGTTTCTACATTATTAGAAGCAGTAATGGCAGTACCAGAACATGCGCTAAGCAATAAAGTGAAGCATAGCAATAAAGTCGCCATCATAGAGGACTTTGTTTTTTTATTCATCGATAAATCTCCTTTTGCTTTATATTGATAATAATTATCATTATCAATATAATGTCGTATCCACTTTTTATCATTAGACAAAGAAAGCCGATACATAGGACGATACGATTTATGCTTATCTGGCTGTTGTTTAAATTGCATTGGGGTTTGCCCACTGTACTTTTTAAAGATACGGATAAAATAAGAGACATCTTCATAGCCAACACTCGAAGCAATCTCCTGCAAGCACAGCAGTTGTATGTATTAACAACTGCTGTGCTTTTTGTATTCTTATCTGAATAAGATAATCAATGATACTTCTACCCGTCTTCTGCTTAAATTGCTTAGCTATATAGGGCACACTATAATTTAACATTTGGGCAAG
>NZ_JBHERJ010000010.1:0-548 GCF_043359455.1 Lysinibacillus sp. PWR01
AACGTAATCTTACAAACCCAAGGTTTGTATTCCGAAATAATCCTTAGAAAGGAGGTGATCCAGCCGCACCTTCCGATACGGCTACCTTGTTACGACTTCACCCCAATCATCTATCCCACCTTCGGCGGCTGGCTCCAAAAGGTTACCTCACCGACTTCGGGTGTTACAAACTCTCGTGGTGTGACGGGCGGTGTGTACAAGGCCCGGGAACGTATTCACCGCGGCATGCTGATCCGCGATTACTAGCGATTCCGGCTTCATGTAGGCGAGTTGCAGCCTACAATCCGAACTGAGAACGACTTTATCGGATTAGCTCCCTCTCGCGAGTTGGCAACCGTTTGTATCGTCCATTGTAGCACGTGTGTAGCCCAGGTCATAAGGGGCATGATGATTTGACGTCATCCCCACCTTCCTCCGGTTTGTCACCGGCAGTCACCTTAGAGTGCCCAACTAAATGATGGCAACTAAGATCAAGGGTTGCGCTCGTTGCGGGACTTAACCCAACATCTCACGACACGAGCTGACGACAACCATGCACCACCTGTCAC
>NZ_JBHERJ010000011.1:0-8815 GCF_043359455.1 Lysinibacillus sp. PWR01
AAGAAAAGCCCAATGAATTTTGTTATTCATTGGACCTTTCTTATTATTTTATTGTTAATGTATCTAATGGCTTGAAGTCATTTAGCTGATAGCTCTTTACTTCGTTACGTGCAATTGTATAAAGAGTGTCATCTATATAGACAACTCGTTGTACAACCTGCTCCCAATTTTCATATGACTCATCATTATTACGATTGATTATATTTCCTTTCAATACAATCCCTTTCTCAGCAGTAATCTCATAAATTTGAGCACCCTGACCTTGATATACAACTTCATCTCCCTTACCTGCCTCATACAGTACTACTGGGAAGCCAAAATAGTTGAATTCTTTATTGCGGAATAGCGCTCTAGGATTGTATTGCACTTCAGAAGAGGAGCCTTTCCCACCAATTTTTACGGTCGATTGCTCTTTCGGGTTTCGGAAGTCTGATACATCGAATAGGGACATCTTCATATTGGTTGTCACGGTAAAATTACGTTTCGTATAAGAATCATAGCGCTGCTCCGTATCATAACCAATACCAATTAAATGCGTTTCATCTAATGGATGTAGGTAATTACTGAAGCCAGGAATCTTCAATTCTCCTAGTACAGTGGGCTTTTTCGGATTCGCTGCATCAATAACAAACAGTGGATCTACTTGTTTAAATGTCACCACATATGCTTTTTCCCCCATAAAGCGAGCTGAATATATTTTTTCTCCAGGGGCCATATCTTTCACTGAACCGAGCGTTTTTAAATGTTCATCCAAAATAAAGAGATGGTTATAGGAAGTACTTTTCTCATCCCACGTATTACCTTCTGTTGTAAAGATTCGGAAGTTCCCCTTATATTCATCCATTGAATACTGATTTAAAACAGTTCCCTTTACTTCAGTACTTCCAGCAAAGTTCAAAGTCGTTCCATCGACATTCCATTTAAAAATTTGGGTGTCAGCTGACCTCGGTAACCAAATCATATCCATAACACGCTTTTCTGATGAAATATCATTATTGCTTTCATACATTGGTGTCGTTAAATACAGGGCGTTTTCTGACATATAAAGACCACTACTTCCACCTAAGTACCCTTTCGTATTGGCCGTTGTCTTAGCCCCATTTTTTAAATCGACAGCCGTAATTAAACTATAGGTACCATCCATCGTATTTGGTAATATTGAGATTTTTTCTAAAGGCAGATTTTTGTACTCTGTTCCTGCCATACTATCAAATGTTTTCGGCTTTAAATCGGTTTTATTGTCTTCTTGTAGCATCCAATAATTCGGATACATATTACCGATTAAATATAATGTGTCCTTCGTTATTCGAATATCCTGTAAGAAGCCTTCTTGCCCCACATCACGTACATGCTTTGGATTACTCGGATTTGAAATATCATAAAATGATGCTGTTACCATGGCTGTTCGTGCTTTTTCAATATATTGATCCCCAATGACAATTAATAGATTGTCATATAGCGCAAGCTTAGAAATATATTGGGATTCTTTTAATTTAATACTTGTAGCCATCTTTAAATTCTTGGGATCTTTAGCATTCACAACTGTAATGCTCTGATCTTTTGCAGTGTAAATAAAGCCATCTTTTACAACAACAATGTCTCCCTCTTCTACCCCCTCTACTTGATTATTGGTTGTAGACTCATTATTAGCAGTTGCTTTATCTTCACTTGCTGAACTTTGGGCACTCTCGTCTTCTCTAATTTCTACTCTTTGAGTTGTTAACAACTTTTTAAAATACTGCTGTAACTCTTTCTCCGATTTGACGGCTGTTAATGTCTCGATAATTGTAAATGGAATTGTCTGTGAAGCTACATTCAGTCCGCCTTGTGCAAAGGCCTCCTTTTTCACATGCAATTGATAACTGCCTGGTGCTAAATTTTTCACCACTACCGTTTTCTGATCTTCCAACAATTCAATTGTTGCAGGTACTTTGCGTCCTTTTTCCGTAGTGATAAAGACATATTCTTCAGTAATTTTGTTTTTCTTTAAAGCAACTGAAAAAGATGCTTGCCAGTTTTGTGTTGCCATACTTGCGCTAGCGGCCTTTGCCGTCACATCTGTATTCACTATCCATGTGAAAATGCCAGGCACGATAGCTAGAACGATAATCAGCATAATTGCGAACCATTTACTTTTCATCATTTTTCCTCTCTTTCATATACTTGTTTATCAATTAGACTAGTAAAAATGCGGAAAGTTACATTTTTCTGAAATTTTCTAAGTATGCTGTGATTACATAAAAAAACGAGAGGGAAATACTTCCCTCTCGTTTATTCTTCAAATGGCCATTTAGGCAACATATTTTTTAATGGCTTATCTTGTCGTCTTCCTAACACATAATCAGCCTGCATAATAGTATGAATTTCGCGAGTTCCTTCATAAATTACAGGTGCTTTGGAGTTTCTTAAATAACGAGCAACTGGGTACTCGTCTGAATAGCCATATGCTCCATGAATTTGTACCGCATCATCAGCAGCCTTATTGGCAAAATCACAAGACTGCCATTTTGCCAATGATGTCTCTCGAGTATTTCGAACACCTTTGTTTTTCAATTCACCAACACGATAGACAAGGAGACGACTCATTTGATAGCCCGCTTCCATGTTAGCAATCATTCGTCCAACAAGCTGGTGCTCACCAATAGGTTTACCAAATGTCTCTCGCTCATGACAGTATTTCACACTAGCCTCTATGCAAGCTTGGATCAAACCAACAGCACCTGCCGCTACTGTAAATCGACCATTATCTAGCGCAGACATGGCAATTTTGAAGCCCTCGCCCTCTTCGCCAAGTCGGTTTTCAACTGGCACGCGTAAGTCTTCAAAAAAGAGCTCACCTGTATTACCAGCACGAATCCCATATTTTCCTTTAATCGCTTTAGATGTAAAGCCAGCCATGGAACGTTCTACAATAAACGCACTAATCCCATGATGTTTCTTCGATTTGTCTGTATAGGCAAAAACGATAAAGTGATCTGCAATATCACATAAGGAGATCCACGTTTTTTGTCCATTGAGGATATAATGGTTTCCATCACGGACAGCAGTTGTTGACATGGCAGCTACATCAGACCCAGCACCTGGTTCTGTGAGACCAAATGCTCCAATCCGAACACCTTTAGCTTGCGGAACAAGGTATCGCTGCTTTTGCTCTTCCGTCCCCCATTGCATTAAGGTCATGCTATTTAAGCCCGTATGGACAGATACAGCTGTGCGAAATGCTGTATCTCCTCGTTCAAGCTCCTCACATACGATAGCAAGTGCATTATAATCCATCCCACTACCACCGTATTGTTCGGGAACACAAACTCCCATTAAGCCAAGCTCAGCAAGCCTCGACCAAATTTTAGCATCAAAGCCACCTTCAGCATCCCACTTTGCAATGTAGGGAATGATTTCTTCATCAACAAACTGTCTTACTGTTTTTCGTAGTATTTCCTGCTCAGTGGACATTTCAAAGTTCATGGTCAGCACCTACCATTTCACAATCATAGCAGACTTATGTGATGTCTCTTTAATCACCACGCCACGTTTAGCCATCTCTTCAATATACGTATCACCTGGCACGATTGCTTCAGGCGGGAATACACCAGGCTCTGTAATAGCACCCGCACCAATCATCTGAGCTACAACTGAAATCGTATTTGCGGTAGCACGTGCCATAGCTGTTTCATTAATTGTCATATCCTTACGTACAACCATTTCATATTCATATGTCACCTGCTGCTGGGCTTTTTCACCAGCTACAATCACACGTAACAATACAGCATCAGGTTTTGTACCCAATTCAAGTTTCTTTTTGAGTGCCTCTCGTACGACTGCACGAACAGGAACTTCTTGGTTATCCACTTCGACCTTATTTGCAGAATCAAGGAAGCCTAAGTCTGCTAAAAGTTTAAATTTCTCTGCATGGCCTTTATAGCGGATTGTTTTATATTCTAATGTGCGGACATTCGGGAATGTCTTATACAATGTGGAGATTCCACCAGATGTATAAAATGCCTCAAGCACACCGAAATCATCAAAATAAATAGGTTCAACGCCTGATAGGGATGGAACTTCTTCAAGCTTGCCCTTCTGAATCGTTTTTGAAGGCTCAGTATAATGATCGAATACGCCATCTAGAGAAAATACACGTGTATAATGAAGTGGAGGCTTTGGCTCAGTTGGAATACCACCAACAAATAGTTTAATAGATTCTACTTCGTCTAATTTTGAGGCACCATAGCCCGCTAGAATATTGACCATACCAGGAGCAACGCCTAAGTCAGGGATAATTGTAACGCCCTTTGCTTTTGCCTCCTCATGAAGATCTAGTATCTTCTCTGTAACACCACCGATATGGCCTCCTAAATCTACGGAATGTACGCCTGCCTCAATTGCTGCTCTCGCTACTCGCTCATTGAACGAATAAAATAGCGCATTAACGACAACATCACCTTTTGAAATAACATCCATTAACGAGTCGTCTCGTTCTGCATGAAGCTCTACAACCTCAACCTTATTTGAGCCCAGTGAGTCGACAAACTCTTGTGCTACTTTTACATCGATATCTCCTAAAAACACACGCCCAACTTTATCGTTTTTTATTAAATCACGAGCTACCTCTTTCCCCATTAAACCTGCACCTAATACAACAACTTTCATCAAGAACATCCCCTTTCGTTGATCTGTTACTCTGTATCGATTTGTGCTCTTTGTAATTTACCGCTGTAGTCTACATAAATACTTTTCCACTCTGTATATACATCCAGGGCAGCTACACCTGAATCGCGGTGTCCATTTCCAGTCCCTTTTGTACCTCCAAATGGCAAATGGATTTCAGCACCTGTTGTGCCGGCATTTACATAAACAATACCTGTGTCTAAATCACGCTGTGCGCGGAAAATTGTATTGACATCTTGTGAGAATATTGAGCTAGACAAGCCAAATTTCACACCATTATTTACTTCAATTGCTTCTTCCAAACTTGCTACTTCAATTAGAGAAACGACTGGACCAAAGATTTCCTCTTGGGCAATAATCATGTCAGGCTTCACATTCGTAAACAATGTTGGCTCATAATAGAACCCTTTATCATAAGGTGGTTCATTTAATATCCTGCCGCCTGCTAATAATGTGGCACCTTCTTGTTTACCTATTTGTACATAGTGATTAATTTTTTCCAATGCTGCTTTATTAATCACTGGCCCAATTTTAACTCCCTCGTCTAGACCATCCCCAATTGTGAGCTTTTGCATTTCATCTAAGAGACGTTTTTCTAATTGTTCTCTTACATCTTTATGCACAATGACTCGGCTACATGCTGTACACCTTTGCCCAGCAGTACCAAATGCGCTCCATAAAATCCCTTCTGTAGCTAGCTGTAAATCAGCATCATTCATGACAATAACAGCATTTTTTCCACCCATCTCTAATGAAACCTTTTTCAAATGCTTCCCGCCAAGCTCAGCTACTTTACTGCCCGTTGTCGTAGATCCTGTAAACGAAATAACCTTGACGTCAGGATGTTCAATTAATGCTGTCCCTACTGTAGGTCCTGTACCAAATACGATATTGGCTACACCATCTGGTAAGCCTACTTCCTCAAAAATTTTACCCATTTCATAGGCCATCATCGGTGTCTCATTAGACGGTTTCCAAATGAATGTATTCCCTGCAACAATAGCAGGAAATGACTTCCAAGTGGCAATAGCAACAGGGAAATTCCAAGGTGTAATGAGCGCTACAACGCCTATAGGTGCCCTTACACTCATAGCAAATTTATTGGCAAGCTCAGATGGTGTTGTTTCACCAAACAATCTGCGTCCCTCACCAGCCATATAGTATGCCATATCGATTCCTTCTTGTACTTCTCCTCTAGCTTCTTCAATGACCTTGCCCATCTCTTTTGTTAAAACGGTCGCCAAATGTTCTTTTTTCTCTTTCATTTTTTGACCGATGGCATATAAATAATCTGCACGTTTTGGAGCTGGTATAAGTGCCCAGCTTTTTTGTGCTTGTTTGGCAGCAGCTACAGCCTCGCCTACCTCATTTGAAGTAGAGCGCGGTATGGTAGCAAGCTGCTCACCGTTTGCAGGGTTCGTCACTGCTATACTTTGTAAATGTGAATGTGTGATCCATTTACCACCGATATAGTTTTTAATCTCCACTACATACACCCCCTGAAATACTCTTTGATGCCTCAGCTGTTGTACCAGTCGTATTCCATAGGTATAAGTCTATGAATTTAACCAGAATCCATTTCGCCTTGGAATAATTGCGTCCGAGCAGTGTAATGTGCTTGCACGTTTCACTATCCGTGACATCTACCAGTGGCTTTATCTCCATACAATCCATATTTGATCCTCCACCAAAAGAATAGAATATCTCATTCACTTTGAAGGTAGGAATCTTTTACTGAACGAAGATAAAATATGTCAAAATTCCGAATTTTCAATATACATAACACCATGTAATACTAGCATTTCAATAATAATCGGTGACAACTGCCAGAGGCTTTATTTCCACTTAACTTCATTACCTCAATATAGAGGATGACCTCTAAATTTAGAAGCCTCTTAAGGTTATGTATATTCACAATACCCTTCGTTAAATGAAAATAAATAATACACATTCTAGTTTTTTATATTCGACATTTTCTAACTAATTCCCTTTTTTTCTAAAATATTTAATTTTCTATTGAAACCAATGTAGCTTATAATCGTATACAGTATCATTAAATTTATTTTTGGAGGAATCCCTTTATGAATAATCATGAAATTGACTACAAGTTATTTGGTGACGACATGCAATATGTGCAAGTTGAGCTTGACCCTCAGGAAACAGTTGTTGCAGAAGCAGGAGCGTTAATGATGATGGATGATTCAATCCATATGGAAACTATTTTTGGTGACGGCTCACGAGGTGGCTCACAAAGTGGTCTAATGGGAAAATTATTAGGTGCTGGAAAACGACTAATAACAGGTGAAAGCTTATTCATGACAACATTCACAAATGTTGGCTCAGGTAAGAAACATGTTTATTTTGCTTCACCATACCCAGGTAAGATTATTCCAATGGATTTAAGCCAATTAAACGGTAAAATTATTTGTCAGAAAGATGCATTCTTAGCAGCAGCTAAAGGTGTGTCTGTTGGCGTTGAATTTCAGAAAAAAATCGGTGTAGGCTTCTTCGGTGGTGAAGGTTTCATTATGCAAAAGCTTGAAGGTGACGGCATGGCCTTTGTACATGCAGGTGGAGCCATTCACGAAAAAACATTACAACCAGGTGAAGTTTTACGTGTAGATACAGGATGTCTTGTAGCAATGACATCCAATGTGGATTACGATATTGAAATGGTTGGAGGCGTAAAAACTGCACTGTTTGGTGGCGAAGGAATCTTCTTTGCTACATTACGTGGTCCTGGCACAGTGTGGGTACAATCATTACCATTTAGCCGTTTAGCCAGCCGTGTCTTTGCAGCAGCACCTATTTCGCAAGGCGGAGGCGGTCAGTCTAAAGGTGAAGGCGGTATCGGCGGCTTATTCGATTTATTCAATAGATAAAAAAATGGAGCATATCTTTCGCCGATATGCTCCTTCTTTTAATCAATTCGATTGGATATTGCCTTACCTTGTCCATATGCTGTCAATGCTTTTACATTTAACATCAGCATGGCCGTTCTCGTTTCTAATGATGCGCTACCGATATGTGGCAGAGCTACTACATTCGAAAGTGTTAATAAAGGATGGTCCATCGCAATCGGCTCTTGTTCAAATACATCTAATCCTGCAGCCCCAAGCTTCCCATTTTTCAGGACATCATACAGGGCATCCTCATCAATAATTCCACCACGAGAGGCATTAATTAATACCGCATCCTCCTTCATCAAAGCAAGCTCCTGTGCTCCAATGAGTCCTTCCGTATCACTATTATAAGGCGTCATAATCACAACAAAATCAGATTGCTTTAAAAGATCCTCCAGCGAAACATACTGGAAGCCATACATTTCTTCCGCTTCATGACGACGTCTGCGATTATTATACAAGATTTTCATATCAAAACCTTTTGCTCTTCTAGCAACGGCTTGGCCAATTCTTCCCATGCCAATAATGCCGATTGTGGCTCCTGATACATCCTTGCCAACCAGTTGCATTGGATACCAGCTTTTCCATTTGCCCTCACGTAAATATCTTTCGCTTTCTGGAATTCTACGTGCAGTTGCAAGCAGTAAGCCAAATACTAAATCCGCAGTCGTATTAGTTAATACCCCAGGCGTATTCGTCGCCATAATGCCTCGTTTCTTTAAAGCCTTCACATCGATATTATTATATCCAACTGCTAAGTTCGTCACTAATTTTAAGTTGGGTGCATGTGAAAGTAGTTCTTCATCTACTTGATCTGCAATCGTTACCCACAGCACCTCACAGTCTGCCACAGCTGCTAGCAATTTTTCACGTGGGATCACTATCTCTTCCTCATCCCATTGTGAGATTTCGTAAAACTCCTGTAATAGTTCAACAATATGTGTAGGAAACTTACGTGTTATAAATAATTTCTTTTTCATGCTCCAAACACCCCTCTAATCAATTCCCTAATTCGCCTATAGCGTAACACTTAAAACAAGCATTTTCTAGGGTTTTGTAGTCTTCATCTATCTATAAGAGATTGTTATTAGCTAATTCATCAGCCTATTAGTTGATTTATCCATAAAATAAGACCTTTTATCCTAATTCACAGTACTAAAAAACTATGCATAGATTTTATGCATAGCTTCATATTGTTGAAAAACAAAACCATCAATAGAATTTTTGTGAAAGGTGAAAATGGTTTC
>NZ_JBHERJ010000012.1:0-67344 GCF_043359455.1 Lysinibacillus sp. PWR01
AAGTGAGTGAAGCGGCTCATCGGACGCCCCCTGGAAAGGACGCTGGCGGAACGGAAATCACCCCCTCACCTTGCAAAGTTGCTTTTTCTGCCGTTGACATCCTCTCTTTTATCGCAACTTATAATAAAGGTTTACTCCGTTAGTTCGAGAGTAATATACGCAGCTAGTATTTCACGGACTTCATCAGTAGAATTTGCGTTCAGTAATTGAACTCTCAATTGACTAGCCCCTTTGAAGCCACGTACATATATTTTAAAGAAACGCTGTAATGCTTTAAATGAACGCGTTTCGAATTCCTTGGCATAGTGGTCATGAAGATTAAGGTGTAAGTACAGTAAGTTAAGGTATTCTTTGGCGCTATGCTCTTTAGGTTCCTTTTCAAAGGCAAATGGGTTTGAAAACACACCGCGTCCAATCATTACACCATCGATACCGTATTGCTCAACTAGTTTTAGACCTGTTAAACGATCAGGAATATCACCGTTGATTGTCAGTAATGTTTGAGGAGCAACTTCATCACGTAGTTTTTTGATATCTGCAATTAATTCCCAATGTGCAGCGACCTTGCTCATTTCTTCCCGTGTACGGAGATGAATAGAAAGATTGGCGATATTCTGTTTTAAAATATGGGTAAGCCACTCACGCCATTCTGCTACATCCGTAAAGCCAAGTCTTGTTTTAACACTAACTGGTAATCCACCTGCTTTGGTTGCTTGAATAATATCTGCGGCTAGTTCAGGGTGAAGAATTAAGCCAGCTCCTTTACCTCTTTCTGCTACATTATCAACTGGGCAGCCCATATTAATATCAATTCCCTTAAAACCTAATTCCTTCATACCAATACTCATTTGACGAAAATGTTCAGGGGTGTCTCCCCAAATATGTGCAACAATGGGTTGCTCATCTTCTGTGAAAGCTAAGCGATTACGTACATTATCTAAGCCATCTGGATGACAATAGCTCGTCGTATTGGTGAATTCCGTAAAAAATACATCAGGTCTCCCTGCCTCCTGAATGACATGACGAAATACAACATCTGTCACATCCTCCATAGGAGCTAAAATGAAAAATGGCCGTGGTAAATCAAGCCAGAAATTATTTTGATTCATTGATAAATATCCTCTCTTTCCAAAATACTACCTTGCAAAAAGATATCATATTTACATTATTTCTACATAGTTAATTGGCTTAGCTTAAGGATGGAAATGCATAATCGTATTTAGACTTAGGTTCTCTTAGATTAGAGGAAAAAATATAATAAGTTAGAATTTGAAAAATCTGGCTCTGCACTGCGGATTTAGTCTCAGGTAGTTTGCCTATATTTCATAAATATTGACATTTATTTTTTAGACAACTAAGCTTAATGGAAAATAGAGTTGGGAGGGCTGCCAGTGGAATTTATTAAATTAAATTGTCCAAATTGTAATGGGAAAATTGAATATAAAGAAGAGCAAACATTCAAATGTCCTTTTTGTGATACGGAAATCATGTTGAAAGAGAATAAAATTTATTATGTTGATCAAACGATTAATAATTATTATGGAACAGCTTCTCCTCATACAACATCCCGTCCAAAAACAAATTTAAAGCTGCTCTTTATGATACCAATTGTCATGATGTGTGTATTCCTTGGGTATTTTCTTTTAAGTAGTAATCAAATAGAGGATGGAAACCGTGAAGAACTATCCGTTCGAACAATGCCTGAAAGTGAAGTTCTTCTGTTCTTTTTAAAAGATATTTTTGATAAAGGTGGGACGATGCCAGCAAAAGAAGAGATTGCAAGTATTCGATATTTGGCTGCCTACTATTCTGACGATCAATGGCATTTTGATTATAGTCTAGAAGATCCTTTTACAAATAAGGAAGCTAAAATTTCTACTTATATCATTATGGATAAATTATTAAATACGCAAAAAATTGAACAAAAGGACTTTGAGGCCTTTACTGGATTAACGGTTTTAAAGCTCATGAATGATTATGAAATATCACAAAGTGAAAAAGTAAGCTTCCAACATCTTGAAAACTTAAAAAGTTATACAGGTAGTTTTAATGAATCATTTAGTAAAATCGCAGGATATTTTAGTGATAAGTCAAATGTTAAAGAGCTCTCTATCCAAATTAGAAGTAATGATGAACTTGCTTTATTATTAGAGTTCCCCAATCTTCAATCTCTAGAACTATCTTATGTGGCTGAAGAGGTGACAGATTTTCAGATTCTAAATAAATTATCGCTGAAATCACTTTCCTTAAAGTCAATTAATGATATAAAGTGGCTGTCTACACTAACTAATCTAGAATCGTTAGCAATAGACATTAGTGAAGCTACAGATTTTAGCCCACTATACTCATTGACTCAATTACAAGAATTGAAGCTTACGTCAGTAAGAAATTTAAAAACGCTTGATTTTATACAAAATATGCCTAAACTACAATCTTTAGATCTTGAAAACATGAATATCATCAATTTAGATAGACTTAGAAATATGTCATCTTTAACAAAGCTACGTTTAGCTTCTCCTGGTCAAGTGGAATTGTTGGATATGGTTAACAGTCTAACGTCATTGACGGAGTTATCGTTAACTGGCTATCATGGTGATATTTCATCGATTGTAGCGCCCCATTTGAAAAAAGCAGAGCTGAAGAGTTCATTTTTACCACAGCTAGAAGCACCCGCTTTAAGAGATTTGACGGTTTCTATAAGTGGATCGGATTCGCAATTGAATGGTGCAGAACTACTGAAATACCCACAGCTAGAACAGCTTACAGTCATGGAGTATGGAATTCTTACAGGTATTCGTTCATTAAATGACCTACCTCATTTGCAAACAATCAATTTAAATGAGACCCTCTTTTATGAAACCAATGACTTATTCAATTTGCAGCATGTAAAAATGTTAAACTGTAATGAATGTAATTTTCAGGTGAATAGCAAGCCATTTACGAACAACGTGCTGGAGCATTTAACTTTAAATGATGTTTCCATTCAAATTGGTAATGGGGAATGGGTGCAAGAAGTAGATAAGATCATGCCTTACTTTGCTGGCTTTACAAATTTACGTTCATTCACTTTACAAGATAGTTCACTACAATCGTTAAATTTCTTGGGAAATTGGCAACAAATAGAGGTGCTCCATTTAGAAAATAATGCCATTTCGAATGTAGAACCTTTAGTGAATTTGCCTAACTTAAAAAAGCTATATATTTTAGGGAATCAGGTACAAAATCAATCTGTACTAGACAAGGGAATTATGATTTATTGAAATAATGTGAATTAATAGCAAACTACGAAATTAATATAGTAGAAATAAAAAGAGACAATGACAGGAATATTCTGTCATTGTCTCTCTTGGATTTGTCCTACAGTTTGGATAGTTTTATAATGAATTGATGCTTAACAAGAGGAGTTGAAAAGGATATGTTCGTACGTAATAAAGGTTTGTTTTTTATGCTATCTCTGCTAGCCATTATTGTTGTTTTGACAGGCTGTGGTACAGCTAAGGATAGTGAGAAAACTGAGGGAAAAACAGCTAAAGAAACACAAGAAACAATGGATTATGCGTCAAAAGTGAAGGAAAATCCAATTGTGACGATTACGATGAGCAATGATGAAAAAATTGTTATTGAATTGGAGCCTACTGTAGCACCAAATACAGTAGCTAACTTTATTGCTTTAGTAAAAGATGGATTCTATGATGGTCTTATTTTCCATCGAGTTATTCCTGATTTTATGATTCAGGGTGGAGATCCTAAAGGGAATGGTACTGGAGGACCTGATTATTCGATTGATGGTGAGTTTACCTCAAATGGATTTGAAAATAATATGAAGCATGAACGTGGTGTTATTTCGATGGCTCGTTCAGATGATCCAAACTCAGCAGGCTCACAATTTTTCATTATGGTAAAGGAAGCATCACATCTTGATGGAAAATATGCTGCTTTTGGCAAGGTGATTGCAGGTATGGAAACAGTTGATGCCATTGTTGGAGCAGAGCGAGATGCTACAAATAAACCACTAGAAGATCAGCAGATGAAAAAGGTAGAGGTGGATACAAAGGGCTTTGATTATCCAGCATCTAAGGTAAACAAATAGTTTTCTTCCCAATGCTATTGGTTAAAATCTATACTATAAACATTAAAAAGAGGCTGGGACATAACTAGCTTCGAATAAGCAGAAAGGAGAATTTGAGTTCGCTCAAATTCTCCTTTCTCCATTTTTTACTATTTAATTTTATATGCTCTTGTTTGTTGGCCGTGTATTTTCGTAAATTCACGGCCAGTAATGCGAGCCCCATTTCGTTTTCTACCTTCGATTTTCCTCGTACAGAAAATCGAGTGAAACGCAAATTAGCCTTCAAGAATCCAAAAACTGGTTCCACATCGACTTTGCGTTTTCGATAGAGGGCACTCGTTTTCTCTTCTGAAAGCTTTGTTCGTACATATTCTTTTTGCTGTTCCCACTTCTCATTCACTATTAACTTACGATTATTTCCCTCTTTTGCTTTTGTACATAATGAACGGAATGGGCAATTCGAACAGTCTTCACATTCGTATACCTTAAACTCACGCGTGAAATCATATTGATCTGTTTTCGTGGTACGATACTTACATACAAGTTGTTGTTGGTTCGGGCAAGTGTATTGATCATTTTCTTCATCATAATCCCAGTAGGCTGTATTGAATTCGTTTTGTTTATACTTTTGCTTTTGTTCTTTTAAATACAAGTTATATGTAATTAAGGCTTCTCGTTTACGATTCGAAAGGATATCATCATAATTTTGTTCGCTGCCATATCCAGCATCTGCGACGATGTGTTTTGGTAACTCAAAATAATGTTGTTCGATTTCATCTAAAAACGGGATTAAGGTACGTGTATCTGTTGGATTCGAATAGATACTGTAGGCAAGTACATATTGACCTTCTGTTGCGACTTGGATGTTATAACCTGCTTTCAATTGACCATTTTTCATATAGTCATCTTTCATTCGCATAAATGTGGCATCTGAATCCGTCTTGGAATAACTATTTCGCATGCCAAAGATTTCAAAGTCTTTTTGATATTTTAGTTTACGTACAATATAGTCGATTAATTGTTTGCGAGCTTGCTTTGGAAATTTCCGTTCGGCTCTTAAAGCTTTTCGTTCAGCTACATCCGATGAACCCTCTATTTTTTGATCATACTCAGAAATCACTTCGTCTACTTTTTCTACCATCTGGGCGAGCTCTTCTACTGCTAATTCTTCTCCATTTTCTCGTTCCATTTCGGGTATGATTTCTTTTTCGAGTAGCTCATCGTATAACTGGTTTGATTTTTCAATTAATCCGTTATGATATTTCTCGATGGATTTTTTCCACACAAAAGTAAATTTGTTCGCATTGGCTTCGATCTTTGTTCCATCAATAAAAATAGCTTCCTGATCAATTAATGCTTCTTGAACCAACTGGCAACGGAATTGGATGAAACATTGGCGGATCAACTCTTTCATTTCTGGTTGCACACGGAAACGGTTGATCGTGCGGTAGCTTGGTTCATACCCTTGAGCTAACCACATCATCCGAAGACTATCTTTTAATAGGGCTTCAATTTTACGCCCTGAGAAGACAGATTGTGTATAAGCACATAAGATAATTTTAAGCATCATGCGTGGATGGTAGGCGGGACAGCCTTCATTTCGAAGGAATGGTTCAAACGCTTCAGGCGAGATACTTTCAACTAAATGGTGGACATGGAAGGCAATATCGCTTTTTTGTAATGTTACTTCTAAATCTAAAGGCAAAACTAATTGATTCATGTTATAATTTTTAAACATAAGGATCCTTCTTTCTGTATAATTTTGTTGTGGTGACTTAATTTTATCAGAAGTGATCCTTATTTTTTATGAAAAATTTAAAGCCTGTGAAATTTTACTGATCGTAAAATTTCACAGGCTTTTTAAGGTAGAGGTGGGTTTTGTCCCAGCCTCTTTTATATTTGTTAAAAAATTGAAATTATAAATATTTTTGAGTAATATGAGAAGAAATTTAAGATTGAGCGATGTTTTATATAAAGGATCCTTTATGTTTGTGGAAGAAAGGGTGTTTGCATGAGGGTAACAGATGAAAATTTTATAAAACATCTTAAGAAAAAACGAGAAGAAGCACTTCAATATGTCATTGATGAATATATGGGGATTATCAAAGCGATTATTTATAATGCTCTAAAATCCTATAATGATCCTCAAATAATAGAGGAATGTATTAGTGATACATTTCTAGGGGCTTATGAAAATGCTAAACAATTTAGAGGCGATAAAGAGGATTTTAGAAGATGGATTTGCACGATAGCAAAGTTTAAAGCCATTTCGAAACAAAGAAGGTTGTCTAAAACGCCATATTTTTATGAGCTAAATGAAACAGGTGAAGCCGCAATATCGGCTGAAGAGGAATACTTAATCAAGACAACAACGGAGGAAGTGCTCATCATGATGACGCAATTAGAGCAATTAGACCGTGATATTTTTACGATGAAATACTTTTTAAATATGAAAAACGAAGAAATTGCTATTCATTGTGGTTTAACAAAAGCCGCTATTGATAATCGATTATATCGTGGGAAAAAACGATTACAGCAAATTCGTTTGGGGGGAAGTATGACATGAAAAAGCTATATAAACAATTTAATGATTTAAATCTTGATATAAATATAGAGCCGATGGAAGTGAGCTCGCTTGAAAAAGAGAGAGTGAAAAGAAATGTCATGATGGTCAAAAAGAAAAGGCATTTCATTAAAAATTTTATTGTTGCAGCTACTTTTTTTATTGCATCCAGTATGACACTTGGTTATACGTTTCCTACATTTGCTGCAAATTTACCGTTTATCGGAAGTATATTCGAATTGTTTATTGATGATGAAAGGTATGTATTTAACAATTATGATCAGTATTCTACAAGTGTCGGAGTGAGCCAAGAAAGTAATGAAGTTGAAGTCACTGTTACAGATGCTATATATGATGGCGAAAATATTACTATTGCTTACACTATTAAAAGTGAAAAGGATTTAGGAGAAAGGCCAGTTTTATATGGTGACAATCGTGAACTAACTGCTAAGGAATTTGGAAATAGGTATCGATATGGCGGCTATTCAACAAATTATATGGTTCAAAAGATAAACAGCAATGAGTATGCAGTATTGTATATTTTTGAACTCATTAGAGGCTCTAAGCCCGAGGAAGTTCACATTAATTTTCAAGGAAATCAAATTGTTGATTTAAATAATGTAAATAATTCAGTAGCAGGAGACTGGGCATTTGAATTTACTTTAGAGAAGCTTGAAAGTGAAACAATAAGGGTGGAAAAGGATAGTATGAAAACAGAAGGGGAAGGTATAAAAATTGAAGCTTTTAAAATAACGAAAACACCTATCGCTACAACATTTTATCTTTCCGAAGAAGTCTTGGTGGAAAAAGAAAATGAAGCTTGGCGAGGAGTTCTCATTGACTATATTGTGACAGATGACTTAGGGAATGATTATAATGTCATTCATTTTAGAGGAACTGGTCATAGTACAGATTTTCAAGGGCGTAAAAATTTCCCTCGTATTGTTGCAAACAAATTTGATGAACAAGCTACCTCGATTATGATTACCCCTGTAGTAGGTGTATACAAAATTAAGGATAGTACAGGGGCATTAGAACCGATAAAAGAGCCATATACATTAAAGCCTATTGCTGTTCCGATAAAGTAAAAAATTAAAAGAGTATGTAAGAAGAACAACCTTACATACTCTTTTTACTTATCATCTTTCTTTGGGATCGAAATAAGCCATAAAAAATCATCTTCTATTAATATTTGAATGTCTTGCCCCTCACGGATTAGCTGCTCAGCTTTATGCTGCTTGGCGCTTATCCCCCTACGTTTATTACCAAGCACAACGAAATCAGTATGTTGTGTAACAGCTCCCTGTAAATACCCTCCATATGCTTTTACTTGTTTGGAGGCTTCGGATCGTGTCATGGTAGAAAGGGCGCCTGTGAATACAATTTGTTTCTTATAAAAGGGGTGGGTTAGATTTTCAACTGGATCAGAAAAGAAAATGATTTCTGAGTTATCCTTATTGATCATATTCGTTACTCCTTAAAAAATTAATCGATAAATAAATCCACAAAATTTTATATGTATGCTACATTAAAATTAAAAATATAAAGAGGTACATAGACATGAATTCGCAATTGACTGCTTTCATTACTCTTAGCTGCACATCAGGTGTACTAAATTTGTATTTATGTTTATACGTATTTCTAAAACGCTACAATTATACAAAAATTGCTCAATTGTTTATTAGTTATACCGCATTAATTGCGGTATATTGTTTTGCCTCTGCTTTTGGTTTAATCGCTACAACATTAAGTGCCATAAAGGTTTGGACGGCCATCCAATATGTAGGTATGGCTTTTTCAACGCCTCTCGGATTATTGTTTATCATGCAATACTTAGGCTTTCATCTGACAAGGAAAAAGATAATGGCTCTTCTTGCCATTCCATTTATTAGCTTAATCATGGTTGTTACAAATGATATACACCATTTTCATTATAGAGTATTTGAAATAGATCCTATATTAGGGGAACCTTATGTTCATCAGGAAATTGGCATATGGTATATCATTCATGGCATCTTTACTTTTGGCTGTATGTTCGTATCCTTCTTATTAGTATTAATCCATTGGAAAGAGACTACTAAGGCCTACCGGCAACAATTAATTGCCTTAATGTGTGGTCAACTTATTCCTATGATAACAGCATTCATCTATTTATTGGGCTTAACACCTCAAGGAGTTGATCCTGTCCCTATGGTATTATGGGCTTCTTCATTTTTATATTTATGGTCTATTAATTCCTCACGGTTATTTAGGGTGATGCCTGTTGCCAAGGATGCAATATTTCATAGTATCAATGATGGGGTTATTGTGTTAGATGAATCTGCTCGATTAATAGAGTTTAATCAAGCCTGCAGCAAGGTATTTCCTCAGCTAACTAGATCCATGATTAGTAGGGATATTGGGGAAACATGGATTAAAGTAACTGGACAACCGATGCCATTTACATTGGAGGCAGTGGTGAATACACAAGACATCGAGATGGTGCTTTCTGATCATACTTATCAAGTGCGTGTTACAGAGCTGCAACATGTTAATCATGGTAAGGGGTTATTACTTATTTTCACTGATATAACAGAGTTGAAGGAGCTACAAAGACAGTTAGAGCAACTCGCTTTTTACGATGAACTTACACAAATTTATAATCGTCGAGCTTTTTTTCAACAATGTAATCAGGCTTACAGCGAGGCAAGAGAATCATCCTCAGCTTTTACTGTCATTTTAATGGACATCGATCATTTTAAAAACGTCAATGATACGTATGGGCATGCTATCGGTGATCAATTACTAGTTCATGTCGTAAAGGTTTGTCAGAGTGTGTTGAAAAAAGGAGAACTGTTTGCACGGTATGGCGGTGAGGAATTTGTTCTTGCACTCAAGGACTCTACATTATTAGAGGGGCAAGCATTAGCTAATTTGCTCTGTAATAGCGTAGAATCCCAGCCACTTATGACTACTGAGGGAGCAATTCGTGCTACTATTAGCTGTGGTGTAGCAGAAGGTACAAAGGGACAAGAGACACTGTATCAGCTTTTAAACAATGCGGACAAAGCACTGTATGCGGCAAAACAAGCAGGCCGTAATCGAGTACATGTTTTTCTAGAATAAAAAAGCTAAAATATACAATCATTGAGGCAATGATGTATATTTTAGCTTTTTACTTACCAATTTGTATGGAAAACACCTTGTGCATCAATTCGTTCATACGTATGCGCACCGAAATAATCACGTTGTGCCTGTAACATATTAGCATTAGATGAACCTGTTCGATAACTATCGTAATATGTGAGAGAAGCACTCAAGCAAGGGAACGCGTTTCCTGCTTGGATGCCTTCACAAACTATTTTTCTTAATCCATTTTGATAGTCCATCGACTTTTCTGCAAAGTATGGATCAATTAATAAATTATTTAGAGAAGGTTGCTTTTGATAGGCTTCACTAATAACATTTAAAAAATCTGCTCGAATAATACAACCACTACGGAAAATTAATGCAATATCTTTTAATGGTAAACGCCATTCATAAAGCTCTGATGTCATTTTATATTGTGTAAATCCTTGTGCATAAGCACATATTTTCCCCATATATAGCGCTTGGCGGACGTATTCAATCCAGACATCTCTATCTAAATTTTGCTGTTTATAATTTGGTCCAGATAGTATTGCCTCTGCTTGAATTCGTTCCTCTTTTAATGATGAAATATAGCGAGCGAATAAGGCCTCCGTAATAATTGATGTAGGAATACCATTGTCTATAGATTGCAGGCTTGTCCATTTCCCAGTACCTTTTTGACCAGCTTTATCAAGTATCATATCAATCAGTGGTAATCCTGTTATCTCATCTTTTTTCCTTAAGATTTCAGCTGTTATTTCGATTAAATAGCTTTTCAATTCACCCTGATTCCATGTTTCAAAGATAGTAGCAATTTCCTCAACGGATAATCCTATATTTTTTCTTAAAAACGTATAGGCCTCCGCAATGAGTTGCATATCTGCATACTCGATTCCATTGTGTACCATTTTGACGAAGTGACCTGCGCCCTTTGGACCAATATACGTACAGCATGGTGTATCATTCACTTGTGCTGCAATCTTTGTCAGTATAGGTGCTACTTTGTTATAAACCTCTTGATCACCACCGGGCATGATAGATGGTCCTGTCAATGCTCCTACTTCACCACCAGAAATACCAATCCCTAAATACCCAATTCCTAAAGCTTTAAGTTCATCGTATCTACGCTCTGTATCTTTATAATGAGAGTTGCCGCCATCCATAATGACATCGCCCTTTTCAAGGAAAGGCACTACTGATTGAATAACTGAATCAATAGCATTCCCAGCTGTCACCATCAAAAAAATCTTTCTTGGTTTTTCTAAAGCTTGTACAAACTCTTCTATTTCATAGTAAGGAGTAAGCGATTGTCCTTCAACTTTTTGTAGAAGTTTGTCGGTTAAATCTCGTGTGTAATTATAAACGGCTACTTGCTCGCCCTTATTAGCCATGTTTAAAGCGATATTACTGCCCATAACACCTAATCCAATAACGCCAATTGTATTTAACATTGTACTTGCTCCTTTTTAAACATTTTTTAAACAAATAAACTAAGTAATAAAATAAACCCTAAACCAGCCACAGATACAATTGTTTCTAGCAAGGTCCAAGTAGCGAATGTTTCCTTCATGCTCAATCCAAAATATTCTTTAAACATCCAGAAACCTGCATCATTAACATGTGAAGCAATTAAGCTTCCTGCACCTGTTGCCAACACAACCAAGGCAAGGTTTACATCACTTTGACCTAACATTGGAATGACTAACCCAGCTGTTGTTAAAGCAGCAACCGTAGCTGACCCTAATGAAATGCGTAAAATAGCCGCAATAATCCATGCTAGTAAAATTGGCGATAAGGTAGTTCCATGGAAGAGTTCAGCTACATAATCACCGACACCACCATCAATTAAAACTTGTTTGAAGGCACCACCGCCCCCAATAATTAAGAGCATCATACCGATATGGGATATTGCTGTTGTACATGACTCCATTACTTGCTTAATAGGAATTTTCCTTGCGATACCCATTGTATAGACGGCAACTAATAAGGAAATTAACATGGATGTACCAGCTTCACCGATGAAGCGGATACCTGCTAAGAAGCCATTATCTTCAAAGCCAATTGTTTTTTGTAACAGTGTAATAATAGTAGCAATGGACATTAAAATAACGGGTAATAGTGCAGTAAAAACACTTATTCCAAAACTCGGTGTGTCCTCTAGTTCAAATGTTTTTTGTTCACCTAGAGAGGCAATATTTCCAGTTTTGTTGAATGATTCAGGCACTAACCTTTTCGCTAATTTTGTAAATAATGGTCCAGCTAAAATAACAGTCGGAATGGCGATGATAAAGCCATAAAGCAACACCTCACCAATATTTGCCCCAAATTCGCCAGCAATAACAGTTGGTCCAGGATGTGGTGGCAAAAATCCATGTGTGACAGATAAGGCTGCGGTCATTGGAATTCCTAAATATAAAATAGAAACCTTTAATTGTCTTGAAATAGCAAAGACAATTGGGATTAATAGCACAAGACCTACTTCAAAGAAAAGAGCGATACCGATAATAAAGGATGCTGCTACAACTGCCCATTGAATGTTCTTTTCTCCAAATTTATTCACAAGGGTCATGGCAATACGCTGTGCACCGCCAGAATCGGCAATTAATTTTCCTAGCATCGCTCCAAGACCAAATATTAGTGCCAAGTGACCTAATGTTCCACCTAACCCTGCTTCAATCGTTTTTACGATAATATCCAAAGGCATCCCAAGAGCTAAAGCAACACCGAATGAAACAATGATTAATGAAATAAACGTATTTAATTTAAAGCCCATTATTAAAATTAACAGCGCAATAATACCAATACCTACAATAACTAATGGCATGTATTCTCCTCCTCTTTAGTCGGGCTTAATTAAGCTCCTTTGATACTGAGCAATTGACGTATAGTCGTCTGCTAAAACTCTAGATAAACGAATGAAAATTGGGAGTAGCTGTCTATATTCTTTGGCTGCTTCTTCGATTGGCGTATGTTTATAAGTGTCACCAACCATATCAGCGACAACGTCAAAGGAATCAATTTTTCCTGTAGCATATAAGCCTAAAATACAAGCGCCTAGACAGGAGCTTTCATAGCTTTCAGGTACTACCACTTCGGATTCAAAAATATCCGCCATCATTTGTCTCCAAATCTCAGAGCGTGAAAACCCGCCTGTTGCTTGAATACGAGTGACAGGGCTTTCCATACATTCCAGTAATGCTAAATAGACAGTATATAGATTGTAGATAACCCCTTCGAGGGCAGCTCGTATCATATGTTCCTTTTTATGAGACATAGTTAAACCAAAAAATGAACCACGGACATCTGGATTCCATAAAGGCGCACGTTCACCTGATAGATAGGGATGGAATAGCAGCCCATCAGCACCAGGTCTAACACGTTCAGCAATTTTCGTTAACACTTCATATGGATCAATACCTAGTCTTTTAGCTGTTTCAATCTCAGAAGAGGCAAACTCATCGCGAATCCAGCGTAATACCATACCACCATTGTTTACGGGTCCACCAATGACCCAATGGTTTTCTGTTAGTGCATAGCAAAAAATTCTACCCTTTACATCTGTTTTGGGCCTATCAATTATGGTACGGATAGCACCGCTTGTCCCAATAGTGACAGCAATTTCGCCTTCTCGAATGGCGTTTACACCTAGATTAGAGAGCACGCCATCACTTGCACCAATGACAAAAGGTGTTTGTGGGTCAATACCAATTTGTTTAGCTAAAAGGTCATTGCAATTTAAAAATAGTTGAGTTGTTGGTACGAGTGTGGATAATTGTACTTTCGCAATACCTGCAACAGCTAAAGCTTCTTCGTCCCAATCTAATGTATGGAGATTCATCATACCCATACATGAAGCTAATGAATAATCGACGACATATTGATCAAAAAACTTTTTAAAAATGTATTCTTTAATACCGATATATTTCTTCGTTTTGCGCGCGATTTCAGGATGTTCATGCACAAGCCAAGTAATTTTGCTTAGTGGTGACATTGGGTGAATAGGTGTACCTGTTCTTTTATAAATTTCATGGCCATTCCAGTCAGTTTTAATTTTATGTGCCCATGCTTCACTACGATTATCCGCCCAAGTGATGACAGGTGTTAACGGTTGATCATTTTCGTCCATAGCGATCACACTATGCATAGCACTACTAAAGGAAACAAATAGTAATGGTTTATCAGAATGGACTTTCATAATGTTGGTAATGGCTTGTAGTACAGCTTGAAAGATTTCTTCTGGATTTTGTTCTGCTGTCGAAATATCCGGTGTATATAATGGATACCCAATATTTTCTTGTTGAATAACCTTCCCATGTTGACTAAATAATACGGCCTTAGTGCTAGTAGTCCCTATATCAACACCTAACATATAGTTAGTCATTTTGTGGCTCAACCCCTTTAGATAGCATTTGCTGTGACCGCCATAAATCTTCTACTTTGCCTTGAACATCATCAAAATTTTCATGTAAGGATTTAATCATAAGCTCTCGATCTTTGGCTCTAATAGCGTCAATATAGAGCTCATGATTTTTCACAATACGAGTAAAATCCTCATATTTCTCTTTAAAGCGCATGCGCATAGATAGTAAAATCAAGCCTTCCATTACTGGCTTTAAATTATTCCAAATCATGGTGATATAGGAATGTCCGATGGAACGAATAATTGTCTCATGGAACATAACATCCTGATAAGAAAATTCGTCTGCATCGTTATACTTAATGGCAACTTTCATCATTTCTAATGTTTTGCTAAGTTCTAGTGCTAAGCTAGTTGTATCCATTTTTATGAGACGTTCAAACACAAATGTTTCAATCAGCAATCGAACATCATAAATTTCTTCAATCTCTTTTTCAGATAAACCAATGACAACAGCACCCATTTTCTCTAATCGAATAATATTTTCAGAAGCTAATATTCTTAAGGCTTCACGAATGGGTGAACGGCTTACTTCAAAATCAGCTGCCAGTTTGTTTTCTGAAAGAATGGTACCGCTTTCAATTAAACCTGAAATAATACGCATTCTAAGTTCATATGCTACGCGATCACCTGTAGAAGCCTTAGAAAGCCATTTTTGTGGATATAAATAATCATTATATTCCCTCATAATATCACCCTTTTTGATTTTGAGTATACTTGTATACAAGTATTATAGTCAGAAAGAAAATAAGATTGCAAGCGACTTACTAACAATCAAAAATTGAAAAATCCTCAACTCTATACTTAGCTAAAAAAAATAATTAATGCACATTCTTTTTTCCTCCTTGGACAAACTTTAGAATGAAAAGTTCGTAAACCATATATAAGGTTTTAAAGCTTTTCAAATAATCGATGAAGGATGGTTATGTCAAATATGGATACAAATCGTAACAAATCAAATGGTACGAAAAGTGCAAATAAAACAAATCAACAGCGTCAGACACTTCATCGTGAGGAGTTTGGTGCTGAATTTGAGCTTGAATCAGCTTCAGCACAAATCAACAACTTTGCTGAAACCCAAGGAAAAACAGGTATCAAGCAACCAGTCAGTGAGAGGACTGCATGGCACTAATTTATATTTGACAACTATTCATGACATTGAGGGGAGGACTAAGGCATGTGCCTTAGTTCTTTTATTATAACCTGGGAAATATTGTGTTTATTTTCTTCCATACATATTATCAGAGCATTTTATAATACTACATCTAGAGCAAAGAAAACATTGAGAAGGGAAGATATATACATTGGCTAAGCACTCCGATACAAGTTGGAAGCAGGATCATCCTAGCACATTGTTTAGTAACTCTGTGCAAAAGGCGGATCGTCTATTAAAGCATGCAAAGTCACATCCAGAGGAAATAGCAATAGAACATGCATTTAATCAGATTAAGCATGCTGAAAATGCACGTTTCAATGCAGAACAATATGGTGAACATTTGGATATTGTGCAGCAAAATAAAGAATATCTAGAGCAGATTAAACAACAATTACATGAAATGAAAAATGATACTGAATAAATAATAACAGTCAACAACGGCTTAAATTCACGTAGTGAGGTTTAAGCCGTTGTTCAAATATGATTAAATTAACACCAAACAATGATTTCATAGGGAGTGGTTTGAGCAGGAATACTCCTAGTGGTAGGGCCATAAACAACAATGAGGTTTCGATTGGCAGGACTATTGGTAAAAGGCTGCCCATTTTTAAGTGAAATAACCGTAGTAGGAGAAAGGTTTAATTGTAATTGTCCATCACTACTCAGTAATTGTTGATTAAAGAAATCTACCTTTACATTATGATAATTGCTTTCTTTAACAATAATCAAAGCACGATATTGAGGCGGGTAAATCATCGGTACAGGTGCATCCCCATCATAATAACCTGTTACCCATTCACCAGTTGTGACAATTTCACGATTAACAAAATAGGTGGAGGGAGAAATAATAAAATTGACAACTCCACCAGCACCATCTTCTAAGGTCATTATTTTATAACAACCGTTCTTATCTCCGTTTTGCCCAACAGGAAAATCACTGATTTGAGTGATAACACCTCGAAAAGATTTAAAATTGACCATACCCATTCCCTTCTTACATATTTCTCGTTTTTAGCGTATCATTTTAATTTATGTAGCATTATAAAATTAGGTGACAGACAATGAATAGGATGCTATTTGATAGCAATCAACTTATACTAAACATGCTTACTATTATGTCAGAGGAGTGGCATCTATTGAATTGGATTTCTAAAAATAAGAAAATCTTTCTATTGTTAATTTTCGTTGTTATTGTCGTCGCTGGTATACTGGATATTAAATATGAGGGATTATTCTTTCAGCTATTACCTACATCAATACAAACATTTTTAACTAATTTATTTTGAAATGTGGAGAACCGTACCTAAAAGAGTGCGGTTTTTTCATTAGCAGAATTTTTGTCACAACATGCAACCAATTGTTTGGATTATCTACTTTATAAGTAAGAGTACATAAAAGGAGAAAATGCAAATGGACGATGAAAAAATAGTTGCTTTATATATACAACGCTCACAGCAGGCTATTTTGGAAACAAGGAAAAAATATGGAGTATACTGTAGAGTAATAGCAAGAAGAATCTTGGCAAATTTGAGGGATGTTGAAGAATGTGAGAATGATGCCTACCTAGCTGCATGGAATACAATCCCTCCACAGATACCAAGAAAACTATCTATTTTTTTAGGGAGAATCATACGTAATATTGCACTTGATAAGCATAGCTATAATACAGCCAAAAAGAGAAATAATGAGTTTGAGGTCATTCTCACAGAGCTGGAAGAATGTCTAGCTTCTTCTCATACGGTAGAAACATCCTATGAAGCGGGAGAGCTTGCTCAATACATTAGCCAATTTTTATATACCTTAGATGAACAATCTAGAAATATATTTATTCAGCGATATTGGTATTCCTATTCTATAAAAGATATTTCCTTACACTTTCAAATGAGTAGTAGTAAAGTTAAGTCCAACTTATTTAGGACACGTAATAAACTAAGATTTTATTTGGAAGGCGAGGGGTTATATATATGAAAAAAGAGGAGTTATATCGTGAAATTGGATTTATAGAGGAAGAGTTAATTGAAGCAGCCAACTATGGAGTAAAGAAGAAAAGTTTTTCTAAAAAATGGCTCGCTGTGGTAATAAGTATGATGATCGTAAGCTCAGTTTTTACTGCCACAATAGCAGCAGCTTACTATAAACATCAAAATAATGAGCTTTATATTCGTTATTTATCAGCAGAGGATATGGAACTAATGCCAGCTACAAAATATGATGCAGATAAATTTCTAAAAGCTCTAGATAGTGACAAAGAGGAGTATATCTATATTGCAATAAATAGACTAGTAGAGAGCTATAATGATGAAAAGTTGAGGAATAAGGCGTTAAAGGCTATTCAGCCATTTATACAAAGTGATAACAAAAAAATTGCGAATGCGGCTATTTTTGCTGTCGATATTTTATCAGGAAGCCTTAAAAGTCAGCAGGTATATAAATTAGCAGATGGGAGCGTCTTCTTTACTTTATTCAATAATTTTTCAGATTACGGAAGCCAAAATGTTCTTTGGCGTATAAAAGATGATGTGCTAGAGGCATATTCTAGCTTCTCCAGTCCATCAATGTATATTAAAGAAATAATCCCTTCACCTGATCAGAAATTAATTGCTATTGTCACGAACTCTAATAAAAGTGAATTTGTTGAAGTCATCAATGTGGAAGAGCGAATGGTAAGCCCAGAGTTAGTAGAATCTTCAAGAGTTAAATATGGTGCTGAGCAAGGGTTAGATACGTGGATACGAACAGATCATGAAAACTATAGCTATGTGGATCATCTTAGATGGAAGGGAGATGCTACAATAGAATTTGAAGCTAGTCTCTCCTATGAGGATACGGCGATTATTAAAAACGTGGTAGTCACTTATGAAGTTAGCCAAAAGAAATTAACTGTTGAAGAAATTAAATAAGAAGCAGATAAAAACAGAAAACGTATTAAAGGTTTTCTGTTTTTTCAATAGTATTGTAGAAATAAATCAATTAAAAAGGGAGTGAATGATCAATGGCAAAATGGAAAATAGCCTTAGAAACGTTCCTGAAAGAATGGCAAGATAAAGAGGAAGTTATAGGAGCGCTCGTATGTGGGAGCTATATTACTGGAAATCCCTCTAAGCGCTCTGATATCGATGTTCATATTATTTTGGCGGATAATGTGGGGTGGAGGGAAAGAGGGAATCGTGTTATTGATGGTTTTTTAATTGAATACTTTGCGAATCCACCAAGTCAAATTCGTGGGTATTTCCAAGATGATTTTAAAAAAAGAAGAACCATGTCGATGGTCCAATTTAAAACAGGGAGAATTTTATTTGATTATACTGGAATAATAAATGATTTAAAATTTGAAGCAGAAGAATGGCTCAAAGAAAAATATAAAACAATGAATAAAACGGTCTTAGAAATAAAAAAATATGAACTATGGGATGCACTAGATAATTTAAAGGATTGTTATGAGCAAGATAAAATGAACTTTTCCTTTACCTACCATAACTCATTAGCCAATTTATTTTTGTTGTACTGTCAGTATTTAAATCTAGAAACGATACCCTTTTATCAAATCTATGCCTATCTTGAAGATCCAATTTACCTGCAAAAATATAGTAAGTCAGCATTTCCAGATGAGGACTTTAGAGAAATTTTTATGAGAGCAATGCATGAGGACAATGTTGAAAAGATGATGGCGTTATATGAAGCAGTAGTGGAGTATGTGTTCAGACAAATGGGCGGTTTTCATATAGATGGCTGGCATATAAAAAGCCCAATCGAAAGTTAATCTTTGGGTAAAGGAAAGTTAGTTCAGATACAAGACGAACTCCATATTTATATGTTATTATACAGATATAATAATAAAAAGAACCTATTTTTTATGAAAATGTCAACCATTTTTAGGCCGATTATTCCAATAAGCTTAAATAATTCAATTTTTATCTAGAACAAAAAGTGATTTTTTTGCTTGAATTATGACCGGAAAGTCTCGAAAAAAGCTGATAACTCTCATATAAATAGTTGATATTTTATTCTTGAACTAATTGTGATAAACTGCAATAAGGTAATAATTGATACAGAAATGGTGTGCTCCGAGGTTGCTCCATGGCTACAGTACTTCTAAAGTGGGAGTGCTTACATCCTTTCTGCAAATCTTAACATATAAGGAAGGTAAAAATGAGTAACAGACAAATTAAATCAGATGTTATCTTAATTGGTGCCGGAATCATGAGTGCAACTTTGGGAACATTACTCAAAGAATTAGCACCAGATTGGAAAATTACAGTGTTTGAAAAGCTTGAAAAAGCAGGCGAGGAAAGTTCTCACGAATTAAACAATGCGGGAACTGGACATGCTGCATTATGTGAGCTGAACTACACATCAGAGAAAAAAGACGGATCAATCGATATCAAAAAAGCGATTAATGTTAATGAACAGTTCCATGTTTCAAGACAGTTTTGGTCGTATCTTGTAAACAATAAGCTGATCAATAATCCACAAGACTTCATTATGCCTTTACCACATATGAGTTTAGTACAAGGGAAAGAAAATGTTGAGTTTCTAAAGAAACGTCATGAAACGATGACAAAAAATCCTTTATTTGAAGGAATGGAATTTTCTAATGACCCTGAAACACTAAAAAAATGGATTCCACTTATTATGGAAAATCGTCCTGCTGGTGAAGACATTGCTGCAACGAAAATTGACACTGGTACAGATGTTAACTTTGGTGCTTTAACACGTATGTTAATTGATCACTTAAAAGCAAAAGATGTAGATGTTAACTATAATCATAGTGTTGAAAGTTTGAAACAAGCTAGTGATGGTACATGGGAAGTACGTGTGCACGATTTAGACGGCTGTAAAATGGAATATCATTCAGCAAAATTTGTCTTCCTTGGAGCTGGTGGAGGAAGCCTAGAATTACTACAAAAATCAGGTATTCCTGAAGGGAAACATATTGGTGGATTCCCAATTAGCGGTCTATTCTTAGCATGTAATAATCCAGAAATAGCTGAACAACATCATGCAAAAGTATACGGAAAAGCAAAAGTTGGTGCTCCACCAATGTCGGTTCCGCATCTTGACACACGTTATATTGATAACAAGAAATCATTACTATTTGGACCATTCGCAGGTTTCTCTCCTAAGTTCTTAAAAACAGGTTCAAATATGGATTTATTTGCTTCTGTAAAACCGCATAATATCACAACTTTATTAGCTGCGGGCGTGAAAGAGATGGGCTTAACAAAGTATTTAATCCAACAGCTTATGCTTTCAAAAGAACAACGTATGGAAGAGTTACGTGATTTCATTCCAAATGCAAAAAGTGATGATTGGGATATTATCGTAGCTGGACAACGTGTACAAGTAATTAAAGATACAGAAGCTGGCGGTAAAGGAACACTTCAATTCGGTACAGAAGTTGTAAGTGCTTCTGATGGCTCGATTGCAGCTTTACTAGGAGCTTCACCAGGTGCATCTACAGCTGTACATGTTATGCTTGAGGTTCTAAATAAATGTTTCCCTCAACATATCAAGGAGTGGGAACCAAAAATTAAAGAAATGATTCCATCTTATGGTCTATCATTAGCAGAAAACCCTGAGCTTCTAAAAGAAATAAATGCAACAACAGATAAAGCACTTGGCTTAAAATAAAAGTAAGTCATGGTAAGCGTTTAAGAAATAGCTCTCAATCTATTCTGATTGAGAGCTCAGACTGTAGACAAAAGCCCTCGAGAAGTTCACTCTCGAGGGCTTTTATCATTTTTCTTCCTATGTCGTCCTGATATTTGGTAATAGATTACCAAATCCAACATACTCTTCGAGCATAGTTGCTCTCTTAAGCTACTTGCCACGTCCAAGTAGCCAGTTTCTTTAAATTCATGGCAGCAAAAGTAAGCATCGCTTGCATGGACAATTTTTTTATACCTCTTAAGGTTGTCCATCGCATACCATGCTTTTCCTTTGCATCGGCAAAGACACGCTCAATCGTTTCTTTGCGCTTTGCATAGATTTGTTTGATGTCATAGGAATGGCGTAAATGTTCAGCTTCCTCCACATACGACTCCCAGATATGGCGTTGAATGAGTTTTTGATGATGCTTACTTTCTGTACATTGGGAAAGGCTTGGACACTTCGCACAAATCAAAGGATTCGATTTATATTGCCGATATCCTTCTTTCGTCGTTGTTGCATACTTCAATATCTGCCCTTGTGGGCAAAGATAACAATTATAGTGCTCGTCATATATATACTCATGCTTTCGGAAGAAACCATCTTTCGTTTTAGGACGTGTATACGGAAGAACAGGCAACATTTGATTCTCTAATAAAAAGTTCGTAATGGCTGGTGTTTTATAGGCTGCATCTGCCGCAACAGCGATTGGTTTTTGAACGTTTTGAATGACTCTTTCAACAAGTGGCTGCAATACATGGCTATCGTGCACATTTCCCGGAGTCACAATGGCACCTAAGACAAAGCCCTTTTCATCTGTCGCTGCATGAAAAGAATACGCAAACTGTTTCGTACGTTCATCCTTCACGTAATACCCACTTTCAGGATCTGTCGTGCTTTCCTTTATTTCTTTCCATTCTTCTTTTTCAAATTTCTCCGGGGAAAAGGGCTTTTTTCCGTGTTCCTCACGATCAATATTTAACTCTAATTGAAGTTTCTCTTCATAAGCCCGTGTTTCTTTTCGCACAACTTTTTTATCATACTTTCGTTTATTCGCACTCGCTTTCACATGCGTAGAATCGATAAATAAATGGTCTGCATGGAGGAGTCCTTGATGCATAATCTCTTTTAATATACGATAGAATATCTGCTCAAATATATCAGTGTCTTGAAAGCGACGGACATAATTTTTACCGAAGGTAGAGAAATGCGGGACTTCTGTATGGAAGCCAAACCCTAAAAACCAACGATACGCCATATTCGTTTCAATTTCTTTGATGGTTTGACGCATGGACCGTATACCAAAAACGTACTGAATAAACGTCATTTTAAAGAGAACAACAGGATCAATACTAGGGCGTCCTTTAGCAGAGTAGAGGTTTTCTACTAAAGGATAGATAAATGAAAAATCAATAGCCGCCTCTAGTTTTCGTACTAAATGATCTTGGGGAACTAATTGATCAATCGTTAGCATTTCTAATTGTTCACGTTCATTGATTTGATTTTTCGTCATCATGGTTGATCACCTCGAAAGTGTACTTTTTATCAATAGATGAATAAGGAATTCTTTATGTAGAAGTTGATTGGAACGAAGGGTGGCGACTCCTGCGGGAAAAGCGGGAAAGTCGAGATCCTGGACTAAGCGAAGCGAGGGAAGCAGCTCGACCCCGCCCGCGGAAAGCGTCCGCCCGTAGTGGAAATCAACGGCTTTACTTTATTTTATTGTAAAAGAAAAAAGACTGTAGGCAAACTCAAAATTCATTGAGTTTGTCTACAGTCTGAGCTCTCAATCTATTCTGATTGAGAGCTATTTTTAATTTAAAATAAATTCTTTCCTGGGAAATTTCGAATCCAATTGCCATCTTTTTAATAAAGGAACCATCAAATTTGCTATAAATCTTGCCCTGTGTTTTATGACACTATAGCTCTATGTCCCATTGTGATATAGATGGTAGTTTTCTATACTTTGTATATACATTAAGAAGGGAGCCAATCTATAGATGATTAAGCTACAAGATATTGGAACATTTCCAGAACCACCGGACCTTGCAATGTATATCTATACTGGCAATATTACGGCTTTGCAAGTTGCGAGGGATAAGGGCTGGAATATTGAAGAAGAGATATGTTTAAGTCAGCATACATCATTAAGCCCATTGGATTTAGCATTGATTGCACAAAGATTGGATGTAGTAAAATTATTAGTTGAATATGGAGTTAATTTAAATGTGGAAAAAAATCCTTCTTTTTTAAGGGCTGTTCGATATTGTAAAGAAAATATAGTACGTTACCTTGTTGAACAAGGAGCCAAATTAGATGGCTATAATTAAGTTGGATCTGGAGCCTATTCTCAGGCCTACTATGGCAATAAAAGAAATATCTCTCTTATTCATGAACTTGGACTTGATATAAAGCAGCATGGAGGTCCAGTATTGCGTCAGGCTGTGTCGAATTTTGATAAAAAAACAGTCACTTATTTACTTGATCAAGGAGTAGATATTAATTATCAAAAGCCTGATATGGTCTATCCCTATAAAGCAACACCATTAACAGTTGCAACACGAATGGGAAATATAGCTATGGTGAACTATTTGATTGAACGAGGTGCAAACGTCACTTTAGCGGAGAAAGATGGCGAGAGAGCTTATACAATTGCTGTACGTATGAAAAATATGGAACTAGCAAATTACTTAAAGGCTCTAGAACCAATAGAACTCCACACTATTGAAAACAAAAAAGAGACATTGAAAAAATACAAGTTACCAGATGAATTGATGAATTTTTTGACAGGAGATCGACTGCATCTTGAGCTTGCACCAAATGATTATGACATTCACTATATCGATTTTTTCAAACTAACTGATACAATTGAGATGATACTAGGTCATAGAAAGCTCCTCCTTCTTTCCGCAAATATCGACAATTACTCTGATTTGCAAATAGTCTGGAACCCAAAAGGAGAGGGCCAAATAGGGTGCTATGATGTGGAGCATGAGGAGTATGCTAATTTATGTAGTTTTAAAGAATTTATTGGTAGACCTGAAATATACCTTATCCGTTTTCTTGAAGGAGAGCTTTAGCAATGCTTAAAACTGCTGATAAAATTGTGAATCAACTTATTTAAAGTCGTTGAGAGTAAGCATATTCGATCTAAAAAATATGCTTACTTTTTTATTGTTTTATATTCGAAGGTTTGACAAACAAAAAACAATACAACGTTTAATATATGTGGCACAAAAGAACAATAGAAGAGCTATTAACAGGGCGAAGGGGATGCTGAACATAACAGGAAGTTCTAAGTCATACCAAAGGCCCATTTTAATTTGATCGACTCCGAATGTTCGTAAAAAACCAGCGAGTATTGATAAGCCAGCGCTTAAAAGTAATCCAACGTAAAGTACAGATAATACCACTAAAGCTAAGGAGCAAAAAAAAGTCTTTAGCATTTTTAGAAGTATCATTCTTTTTTCCTCCGTATAATGTGGTGCACCTTTGAACTCGAAGCTATCGAATAATCATCCGTATAGTAAAGTGTCCCGATCACACTATTTTCCCCAACATGGACGACTTCCCCTTCCACAAACTCTGCATTTGTATTAGATAATTGTAGGTGTTTTCCACTAACTGTGTGACAACGTAATATTTTCTTAAATAACGGAAGAAGGGTAATCCTATCCTTTTCTATTATCACATTTTCAGCCCTTAACCTGTTAATTTCGCTTTCTCCCGATAACTTTAAATGAAAGTGATTTGCGATTATTTCCACAGCCTTGACTATTCCAATGGCATCAAATTGCTCGCTCTGTAATTTCTCTTCAACCATTAGCTTTCCAGAACTATTGATTTTTTTGATAAAACCATTACGTATTTTAATATTCCCGGCATTTGTAAGTTCTCCGATTTGGCAATAATCCTTTAACTTACACGAGCCAGAGCTATTAAATATCTGCGCTGTAACTGGATAATAGAAGGAGCTATGACCATGAGTGGACACTTTTATTAAGTGTACTTCTTGATGTAAAGATACAACTCCTCGAATGTTTAATTGTTCATAATCAGCATTCAAATGTTTAATTGTGCCGTTCGTTTGTGTAAGGGTACGGAGTTTTTGAAACATAAAGTCACCTCATTATGATTTAATTAATATATATTTTAATTATTAAAATATATATTAATTAAATTATATGCTACTTCCATTTGTCAAGAACAAAAGCATTGCTTAAATTAAACAATAAAAAAAGGATTTCAATTTGTTGAAATCCTAAAAAATTTTATTCATTAATAGGTTTACTTCGCGTAAGATGTTGGCCATGTCTATGAGTTTATCCTGAGAAAACTTTAAAAAGATTTCTTGAACCTTCATGTCACCAATATTGGTTAAAGCCATTTTGACTACACGTCGATCATTATTTTCCCTAATTCTTTGTATGAGTTCGAGTTTTTCCAGTTTATCGCACATGGAAGTTACAGCTCCAGGTGTTACACTAAAGAATTCAGCAATTTCTGTTGCCTTCATCCCATTATTTATTTTTAGCTGTAGGAGCAATATTAATTGGTTTTGTGATAACGCTTCTCCTTCAGATAAAAGATCTACAAACATTTTCGACTTCTGCTGTATTTCCAGCATTTCTTTCATAATAATTTCTACATTGTTTAGATTTTCTGGCATATAATCACGTCCATTAAAATATTTAATAATTAAATTATATAGCAATTAAATAAATGGTACCAAGTGTAGAATTATTTTAAGAAATATTTATTTTTTAAAAGTCGTACCCATCCATTCGAAAAATCTCTCTTTTTCTTCGAACTGGGGGTAGTGAGCAGATTGTTCATATGCTATGAATTCTTTTTTCTTCGCGATAATTTGGTCGAAGTATTTTTTAGCGCTATTCGATGATGTTTGATAATCATAATCTCCCATTACAAAATAGAAGGGAAGAGTCAGTGAATTAACTTTCGCAGGAAGTGGGGACTGTAAGACTTCGTTTACTAAAACTTCTTAGGATAGGGATATCCCCTTGCTATAGCGAATAATATCTAACAAATTATATTCGGTACTAAAAAGCATCCCTAACATATTTCCATCAGGGTTAGTAATGAGTCTTGTAGCTCCACCGTATTTGCTCACTAAATGACGAGGCGTAAATGTTTTACCACTACTAATTTCCTCCATTAACCTTTGTAAATGTGCAACATCCTCTGTGTTACTCTTAAGTTGAGCCTGTTTGATCGTAAAGTGTAAACTGTCCATCTCACTTTCAATGGTATTACTCATTTGACCAATCCCTACATAGGCCTCATATTTTTCAGGAGCTTTAGCAGCTGCTTGTGTGGCAATATATGTACCGTAGGAATGACCAATTAAGATGATTTTTTCTTTATCTAGATCATTAGCAATATAGTCAGTCAGTGCTAGTAAATCCTCCACAAGCAAATCAGATGAAAGATTGGAGTAGTCCTCAAAAAAATGATAAGACTTCCCACTAGCCCTTTGATCATAATTCACCACTGTAAATTCGGTTTCCAATAAATCTTGATATTTTTTAGCGTAGGGTATTTCAGAGCAACCTGGTCCGCCATGGACAAAGAGGATTACAGGATTATTTTTGTTATGGCCCCGTATCATGATTTCATGGTCACTGCCGTTAATTTCTACCTGTTTTAGCGTACTGATGCTGTTCATGTCTTTTATAGATGATGTCCATGTTGGAAATACAAGTGCTAATAATAGTAAGGAAGTCATAATCAAGACAAGATATTTAATGAACTTTTTAATCCTTTTCATACAATACCTTCTTTACATGCGTTTCATAAAGCTAGCATGATACATTTTTCTTTTATACACATAAAAATACATACTCAGAGGCCACCAAAGGGTAACAAAAATAGGGTAAATCGCCCATATAACGCTTGGTGAAGAAACAACATTTACTGTAATGAAAAAGATACTTATTAGTATCGTAGCTGTAACTGAGAATGCTACAAAGGTTTTTCGTTGCGCATGATATAAAGCTAGAGGCCACCATATCACTAAAAAAGCAGGATAAATTGCCCAAGGGTAGTGAGGAGATACAATCATATTCAATATAGTGTAATAGATGATGGTAGAAGCACATCCAATTAGAGCTGTTTTTAACGTTTTTGCCTTTTCATCTAAGTACATGAGGATTGGCCACCAGATAATTGGATAAATCGCATAGACAAACCATAAATGATCTGGTGCGTAAATATAATTTTCAACTATTAAAAATGTAATAATTAAGGCACTACAAACAATTGAGTATTGCTTATACAATTTATTAGCCATAAAGAATAACGTAATGGGCCAAAGTAGTAGCAATAAGCATGGATATACAAACCACATTGTTTGAGGAGATGTCGTATAATTAACAACCCCTAAAAAAATCATTGTCATCAAGCTCCCCACTATAGAAAAATTTATAAAGTTCCTCATGTTTATTCACCCCATTTCTTACGAGACCACACGAAGTACATCGATAAAGGCCACCAAAGAATGGCGAAAATCGGATAGATTGCCCAAATAATATGTGGTGTGTAATAAAGATTAATAAAAATAAAAAATGCAATAATTAAGCCACTACCCCAAATTGAGAACTCTAAGTTTAATTTGGCCATGTTTTTCTTTGCCGGCTCTTTAACACCTAACTCTTGCTTTAAGTCTTCGATATCTCCAAATTCTACAATGGCTTTATTAATGGCATCCTCTTGTTCTTTACCCTGGTCTATCAAGTAAAATACTTTTTCTTCAAGATTTTCAATGATTTCTTGTTTAACCATTTCCGTTTCGTTATTTCGAGGAATGTCTTTAAAAAGCTCATCAATATGGTTTTTTATTCTTTTCATTCTAAGCCCTCCATAAATAAATCGATTATTTCCTTTACTTCCGACCATTCTTTCACTAGCTCATTTAAATAGGCCTTACCTAATGATGTAATACGGTAATACTTTCGTTTGCCTCCATGCGAGACATCTCCATAATAGGCTTCAATAATTTCCTTTTTTTCGAGACGTTGAAAAACTGCATACAAAGTTGCTTCCTTGATTTGAAACCGATTGTTTGTACGGAGACTTATTTCCTGAGAAATTTCGTAGCCATAACGGTCTTTTTCTGAAATTAACCGTAAAATAATCGAATCCAAATGTCCTCGGATAATATCACTGCGAACCATAAGTCACCTACTTTTTTTATTGCTCTATCTGTCAGAGTAATAGTAGCAAACATTACTCTGTCTGTCAAAGTAATTTATTTCCCTTTTTTTACAATGATGATGAGACCTTCCTATAAAAAAACTCCATTCGCTAAAAAGCCCTTAAGGACAATTTCTTAGCGAATGGAGTTCGTCTACTCTTTTTACATATACAATGCAGCAAGAAAAATCCCTAAAGACTCCTCGTAAATGTCATCGAACTGACTGATTGGTAAAGGATTTGTACCACTTCCTAATTCAACAGTGAAGCCTGGTCTACGCCAATCTTGAATAAACCAATCCTTATAACCAGCATAACTTCCAGCAGATTGAACGGGCTCATAGCCACTTACTCTACTAAATTCATTTACAAGCACCTCTGATTCGGGGGGCTCTAGATTTTCAAAGCCCCAATATATAACACGTCCCTGTGTATGAAAGGCTAATACTCTTGAAAAATCACGCTGCTTGGTCAAATCAGCCATTGCAATGGCTTCAGGTTCAGATAGTGGTCTTTCACCACCATAATCTCTTGGCCCTGGTGTTGTTGGATTACGGGCACTTTCAAGCTCCCATTTGGCAGGGAATTGGTCATTCAAATCAATTCCATGAATATTTGCTTTCCAGCCAGAAAAATCAGCGTTATCATTATTCCATGCAATTAGTTGATTTCTTAATGCTTCATCATTTGGAGGGCCTTGTATTACTAAATCTACGCCATCAGGATTTACCATAGGAACGATAGAAAGGAATGTTTGCTGATAAAGAGAAGATGGAGAAATTCCACGAATACTACTATGATTGGTGAGGGCGAGCAAATAGTCATTCAAAAATGTTAGAATAATAGGTGTAGTAATCCATTCGTTTGCATGGAAGGAGCCATTATAGTGTACACGTTTTGCACCATGGCCAATTGACAGCTCAGGTAGCTCTTTCCCTAAAACGGAGCTGCCAATGTTTGAGCTTTGAAGAAAAGGATATGCGTCAAGGAGCTTTCTGAGATCGTTCATCATATGGGTATACGTGTAATTTTGCTTACCATCAACTAAACGCCATGTGATACGTTGGGGTATGCGAATCATTTGACCGATTTGTAAGCGATTTGGATTGAGATCAGGATTAACAAGCAATAGGGCGACTAGGGGAAGATTTCGGCTTTGGGCAATCTGGCAAAAAGAATCTCCTTGTTTAATTTGATAGTTGTTGGTCACAAAACCAGGAATACGAACCCATTGTCCAACTCTTAAAAATTGAGGATTTATGTCTTCATTGGAATCTAAAATGAGTTGAAGAGGAATTTTAAATACCTCACTGAAATGCCAAAGTGAATCTCCTGGCCTTACGATAATATCCACATGTTTTCTCTCCTTAATTAGAAATGGTTCAATATAAAATGTATATGAAAAATGCATAGACTTATTAATACAAAATCAGCAAAATTTCTTTATTAAGAATCTAAAAGAGGATAAAATGAGTTATTTTTAGATGTATACTAGTAATCATAATAAAGTAAAAGAAAGGTAAGGGTAGGAAAACCAAATGTTAAATAGATTAAAAATGGGTATACGCTCAAAGATTACATTAGGTTATATCGTAATCATTCTTTGCTTACTTGCCACGGTTGTCATATTAAATAATCAAATTACATCTTTGCAGAAGGAAAGAAATTTTATTATTAAGTACGATTCCAATGTTCTAACTTTAACGAATGAAATTGAAAAATATATTTTGGATATGGAATCAAGTCAGCGGGCTTTCATCATTACGGGTAAGCAGAGTTATCTGGAACCCTATGATAATGCAGCTGAAAATTGGAAAATAGATTTTAATGAACTCTATCAACAAATGAAAGATAAACCAGCTCAGCAGGACAAACTTAAAGAGATAGAGGAAACAATTGAACATTGGGTTGCAACGTCAGGCGAACCAACTATTCAATATAAAAAGGATAATAATGTAGAAGCATTAAATGATTTTTTTAAAGTGGATAATGGTCGTCAGGATATGGAAAAAATGCGCAAACTATTCGATTCATTCCGTGCCACTGAAAATGCTTATACACAGGCAAAGGCAAATCAGTTAGACAAGCAAAATAGTAAATTAACTAGTGCTTTATTTGGGATCTTAATTTTAGTTTCTACAATAGCTATTGCTATCGCTAGTGGCATTTCCCGTTCAATTGTAAAAACGATAACGGAAGTAACACAAACAATTCAAGAAATAGCAGCTACAAAAGGTGATTTTACAAGAAGAATCCATGTGAATACCAACGATGAAGTGAATGAACTTGCTAATGCAACGAATACGCTTTTAGAGTCCGTCGAAAAGAGGGAATGGCTACAAAGCAATGTAGCTGAAATCGTGACAAATTATCAAGGTATTTCAGCAATTACAAAATTAGCGGAGACCTTCCTATCAGAAGTAGCACAGAAAACCCAAGCATCCCTTGGCGCATTTTATGTTCGGGAAGTAACAGAGAACCAAGTACAGTTTGTGAAAAAGGCTGCTTTTGCTGACACAGATGATGGTGTTGGCATGGAGAGCTTTAAAATAGGACAGGGATTAATCGGTCAATGTGCATTAGAAAAAAGAGTGTTATTCTATGATAATATTCCAAAAGACTATCGTTTAATTAGAACAGGAATAGGTGAAATAAGACCACAAAATATTTTATTGATCCCTATTATTTTTGAAAATGAAGTCATAGCGGTTGTTGAAATAGCAACAATGGCTAAATTCAGTAAGTTACAGCAAGAATTAGTTAGACAAGTCACTGAAACCTTTGGACTAACAGTGAATAGCGTTCTAGGGCGTATGGAAATTGTTCGTCTATTAAATGAATCGAGAGCAATGACAGAGGAATTACAGGTTCAATCAGAAGAGCTTCAGACACAATCAGAGGAATTACAAATGCAGACGGAAGAGCTGACAATGATTAATGAGCAGCTTGAAGAGCGCACGAAAGAGGCTGAGTCTAAATCAAGAGAGCTAGAGAAGGCGAAGAAGGAATTAGAAGAAAGTGCAGAGCAACTTATTCTTAACTCCAATTACAAATCCGAATTTTTAGCTAATATGTCACATGAATTAAGAACACCTTTAAATAGCATATTAATCTTATCAGAGATGCTAGCAGAAAATAGCCAACACAACCTAACAGACGAGGAAGCAGAATTTGCTAAAGTTATTCATTCTTCTGGGGAGGACTTGCTTGCTCTAATCAATGACATTTTAGATTTATCTAAAGTCGAGGCTGGAAAGCTTGATATTATTTTTAATGAAGTCAATATGAGCGAAGTACCTGTGCAAATTGAACATACCTTTGCACCAGTTGCGATGAAGAAAAACTTAGCATTCCATATTTCAAAGGCAGATCATGTAGTAGATATATTCTATACAGATGAAAAGAGATTCCAGCAAATCTTAAAGAATTTATTATCTAATGCCTTTAAATTTACTGAGCATGGATCTGTCACATTAGACATTAACCAGCTTACACCACAACAACTAACAAACAATATGCAGGATATAAGTACAGATTGGCTAGAAATTACTGTTTCAGACACAGGAATAGGTATTCCGAAAGACAAACATCAGCTGATTTTTGAATCATTCCAGCAAGCAGATGGAGCTACAGTTCGAAAATATGGTGGAACAGGCCTTGGACTTTCTATTTGTAAGGAGTTTGCCAAATTACTTGGTGGCTGGATTACGTTGCAAAGTGCTGAAGGACAAGGTAGTAGCTTTAGATTAACAATTCCAAGTCTACCAAATGGAATCGAAGAGGAGCATTGCCAAAAGCTTGCCATGAACGAAGTGGCTGCTACGACGGTGAAAGAGGAAGAAGCACCAGAGCAACCACAAGCAATGGAAGAAGCCCTTCAACAAGAGGTAGAGGTTTTCCAAGGGAAGAATATCTTAATCGTTGATGATGATAACCGTAATATTTATGCGTTGAAAACAGCATTAGAAAAAAGAGGTATGCATATTCTAGTTGCCAAAGATGGGCTAGAATGTTTAGAGGTCTTGCAAGCTAATCCTGATATTGATCTTGTTCTGATGGATATCATGATGCCTAATATGGATGGCTATGAAGCGATGACTATAATTCGTCAGCAAATGAAGCGTATTGATTTGCCAATCATTGCGTTGACTGCTAAGGCGATGAAAAATGATCGTGATAAATCATTGCAGGCAGGTGCATCTGATTATATTAGTAAGCCATTAAATTTAGATCAATTAATATCAGTTTTAAGAGTATGGTTGGTTTCTAAGGGGAGTTAATGAACATGGAACAATTTCAGCCTTTGGAGCAAAATATACAATTAAATAAGCAGACAAATTTAGAAATTGATTTGTTACTAGAGGCTATTTATCGTTTATCTGGCTATGATTTTCGTCAATATAATCGTTCATCCATTTCACGTAGAATCTACAATAGAATGGGGATCAATAACATTCCAACGATTTCACGCGTACAGGAAAAGGTCATTCATGATAAAGAATTTTTAGAGCAGTTATTGAATGATTTTTCGATAAATGTAACGGAGATGTTTCGTAACCCTAGCTTTTTTAAGGCTTTTCGTGAAACGGTCATCCCAGTTTTACGAAAATATCCAGAAATCCGTATTTGGCATGCAGGGTGTGCGACAGGTGAAGAAGTATATTCTATGGCTATCTTGCTGCAGGAAGAGGGGCTTATAGAGAGAGCTGTTATTTATGCAACAGATATGAATGAGCAAGTATTAGAAAAGGCTAAGAAAGGTGCTTTTCCCATTCATAAAATGCAGGCATATACGAAAAACTATATGCTGGCTGGAGGTGCCCATGCTTTTTCAGAATACTATCAAACAGATTATCAATATGCTTACTTCCATCCAACATTATTGAAAAATATTATTTTTGCTCAACATAATTTAGTAACAGATCATTCATTTAATGAATTTCATGTCGTCCTGTGCAGAAATGTTCTTATTTATTTTTCACCTAAGCTGCAGAGTCAGGTACATCAATTGTTTTATGAAAGTCTAAGTGACGAAGGATTTTTATGCTTAGGGGATAAAGAAACATTGCGATTTGAAGAGGTCATTTCAAAATATAGTGAAATTGCAGGCAACGAAAGAATTTATCAAAAAATGTATTAACGAGTAAGAGGCTATCTATAACTGATAGCCTCTGCTTTTTTATTTATAGAGAATTAGTGCTAGCTTGAATCATTAATACACACATATCATCAGGCTGATTTTCTTGTTTATCCTTAGGTAATAGGTTATCGATTAGGCATTGCGAATAATCCCACTTGGAGGATGTTAGCGTTTGCAAATGCTTTTCGGATTCTATTTCACAAGGTCCCATCGCCTCTAATACACCATCAGTAAATAACACAATTTGAATATCATGCTCATATTGAATATATTGCTTTTTCACTTTAATTTCATCGAAGAAGCCGACTGCACAGCTACCCTGATCTAATGGAATACATGTTTTTTCATCGATTAGTGCATAGCCAGAAGGATGGCCAGCATTTATGTATTCGACTGTTTTGTGCTCTGTATCAATGATTAAATAAATCGCTGTAAAATAATAAAGATTATTCTCTTTACCATCTTGCAATAGTGTCATATAACGATTCAGTTCCTTGATGACAAGTTCGGGTTCGATCAATTGCTTAACCGCCTCTCTTAGAACAGAGGAGATGAACATACAAACAAGCGCTGCAGATATACCGTGACCCATCATATCCAATAGTATGATGGCATAACGATGATCGTCTATTTTGTACCAATAATACATATCCCCTGCTAAATTAGAGGAGGGTAAATAGGAAACCTCAATACGGATGTCCTTCTCATTTAATGGTGGACTAAGAAGACTTCTTTGTACATGGGTGGCTAAATCTAGTTCATATTGTATTTTCTTTTCATGCTGTGTGTGCCAGTCTAATTCCGCTTTTAAACGTAAGGCAACACGCATTCTGGCAAGTAACTCTGTTTTATTAATTGGTTTTGTAATATAATCTACGCCACCGATGTCTAGGGCTTCTGCCAGTTTATTTTTATCCTCGAGTGCTGTGACAAATATGATTTGAATATCTTTCAATCTCTCATTTTGCTTAATACGTTTGCAGGCCTCAATACCATCTACTTCCGGCATCATAATGTCTAACAAAATTAAATCTACTGAATTTCCTGTCGGATTGGGTGCATCTAATTGTAAATAATCAAATAGCTCATAAGCAGATGAAAGAGAAACACAGTTATCATAACCTGCATTTTTTAGTATTTTTTCAATGACAAATAAATTGACTTGATTGTCATCTACTAGAAGAATGGTCATAGTAATTTCCCCTTACTCTGATTGAATTGTGCAGATTATTTTCATGTATATAAAAATACTTTCAACTTTATCATTATACAAAACATCAGAGAATAAAGGTATTTTAGCGATTTCAATAGGGGGATTTTATACTCTCGCTTTTTTAAATCCTTGATAGATATCAAATGCATTTGCTAAAACAGCAATAATTATACTAAATAGTAGGATTTTATCTATAGTAAAGGCAACCTTAGCTGATGTTGTTTCTAGGATAGCAGCCATGTATGGAATGGAGGCACTATGAATAAAATCTTGGTGCATCGCCATTAAAATAAACACGATCGTTCCTACACTTTGAAGTAGTGCATTAGTGATGGCGATAGGCACTGTCCACTGACCCGCACGCCATTTTAAAAAAGTTAAAGTGAGACTAAGGATAATACATAGTAAGACTACAGGAACAAACGATTGTAAAATATTTTGATTAAAGATTGGCATAACAAATTTCAAGCTCCCGTTGTCATTTGTTGTATAAATACCTAAAAGACGATAGGCATTCCAATAAACAAAAGAAAAAATAATGATTCCTAGAAGGCTAAAAATTGTGTCACTTAAAGTAATGATTTTATCTTTGGGAATCTTTTTAATCTGTACTAAATCATCAGGTGACCATTGCTTGGTATCTTTCAAAATGGGTAGGGAAATCTTTTCAGCACCAGAGCGTTCCTTAATGATAAAAATAACTGTAACCCAAAACAATACGTGAAATAATACAGCAATAATGGCAACAATGATTCCCACAAAGGCTGTAATAATGGCTGTGAGAAGTGCTTCTTCTCCCGAATAGAGCACCATTTTCTCTATTACTTGAACAATGATCGTAATGAGAATTGCCCAAGGAATAACTAGCTTGATGGTTCTTGTATATTGATCAAAAATCTCTGGACCAATTAAAAAACGGGGAGTATCCTGATAGCTTGCAGCAACCTCTACAGGGCTTCCAAGTTTCTTGAGTACTTCCTTCACCTCGGATTCTGAATATTGCTCTGGCAACATGTCCTCAATTGTAGCTTTTAGTTCAACCTTGATTTTCTCACGTTTATTTTTTTGTAGCCTTTTAGACACTTCGTGAATATAAGAATCAATTAAAGTCATACATTTTCCTCCTTTACTCATTTTCAGTACTCATTATTTTGTCGTGGTAATATATGTTATTATGGGGTATAAAAATTCATAAATAACATGCAACAATGTGAAAATGGAGGGGACATGATGAGAGTTGTGGAGAAATTAGTGAAAGAACAAGATTTTGTATCCTTTGTGAATATCGTTGTAGGAGCCTATCCAGGAAGAATGGATGGGGCACACACAACAAAAGAACAGCTGACAAAGCACTTTATGCAAAATCAAAGCAATGATGAATCTCTTCATTATTATGGACTATGGGAAGATGACAAGCTCATTGGCGGTATGCGACTACATGACTTTCAAATGAACCTGTTCTCTACAATGCTACCAATCGGTGGGGTAGGGCTTGTTGCAGTTGACTTATTACATAAAAAAGAGAAGGTTGCAAAAGAATTAATCCAACATTTCTTTAACATCTTTTTAGAAAAAGATATTCATTTTGTGGCTTTGTATCCGTTTAGACCAGATTTTTATAAGAAAATGGGTTTTGGCTATGGACCGAAAATCTATCAATACTTGGTAGAGCCTTTAAGCTTCCCTAAAGGGCCTACCAAAAAGCATCTAAAATATTTGACAGTTGCAGATCAGCAACAGCTAATAGATTGCTACAACAGGGTAGTAGCTAAAAAACATGGGATGTTTTTTAAAACACAACAGGAGCTATCCTTTATTTTTAATAATCCAAACAACTATGTGATTGCAATGGAACAGGAGGGTACAGTACAGGGCTATATTGTTTTTTCATTTAATAAGCAAAGCGAGAGTAATTTTATGCTAAATAATTTGGTGATTAAAGAGTGGATCTACGAGACTCCTGAGGCTTTGTTAGAGCTTAGTACATTTTTAAACAGTCAAGCAGACCAGGTAAACCGAATTGAATGGAATACACAAGAAGAAAATGTACATTTCTTTTTAGGAGATGTAAGAAATGGGACAAATCATTTAATTCCAAGTGTCTACCACGCAAGTGCTGTGTCTGGGGTTGGACTAATGTACCGTATTATTAATGTGAAAGGCTTTTTTGAAGAGCTAAGAACACGCAATTTTAACGGTGTCACCTTGACATTTAAATTGAATGTTACGGATTCGTTACTTGCTAAAAATAATCAGCAACTCATTGTTGAAGCTGTTAACGGCACAATTAAAATAATAGAAAGTGGTAGCTATGACGTTGAAGTCACGTTAGATGTGGCTGAGCTTTCATCACTGGTAATGGGTGTAGTAACGGTCCAAGAGCTATTTATGCTTAGTCGAATACAGGTTAGTGATAATCAATATTTACAGGCTTTACAGCAATTTTTCTATGTGTTTGAAAAGCCTACATGTATATCGGCATTTTAGAATGGTAGTGAGAGCTTTTAATCTTTTTTGATGAGAATGGATGAACGTGTTGGTCTTTCAAGTGGCGTGATATTAATAATAAAGTAGCTTATGATTAGGATTAGGATAATTAATGAATAGATTAGAGTATTTAGAGGGTGGTCATGCTCCACAATAATTAATCGAATCATCGCTGTGATACCGATATAAATAAAGTATCGGAGTGGAAAATGGTAGTCCTCCTTAAAATATTTAATAATCATTGTGATGAATTCAAAATATAAAAAGAAAATAAGAATATTGGCAAGGAATAGTTTATAATCACCATCTTCCTTAGCAAATAGTAATATTTTAAGAAATTCAATTAGCTCCTTAAATAACAAAAAAGAAAGAATCAGTGCTAATAGTACAAGGCAAACATTGAGAAAGAGCTGTAGAGATTTCGGCACAGCTTTAATGAGCTGTAAATAAGTCGTACTTTTTTGATTCATCCAATTCCTCCAATCGATTTTAGTAAATACATCATCATATGGTTGAGTAGTAGAGTATTATGATATAAATATAACAATTTGCCGTAAATCTTTTCTGTTGTTTTTGTAAAGTTTTGGTATATTTTTATGAAAGAAAGTTTTCAAAATAATTTAGTGGTATGCTAAAATAGATGTGCATGAATATAAAATATAAAAGGGGTTTTTAAAATGGCAAAAGCTGCAAAAACTGATGCGAAAATTACACCAGAACGTTTAGAAGAAGCGTTAAATGTTCGTGATCGTCTTATTATCGAGCTATTGGTACAAGTACTTGATGAAAAATTAGTAATTGAGCGCCCTGTATTACGTGAACGTCTAGGAAACCTTGTAGATCTTGCTGATCATGATGCAGAACTTAAGGAAACAATCCACGCAGTAATTAACAAACTATAATGTTAAGAAGAATGCTACGGATATGCGTAGCATTCTTTTTTATATGGTATTTGTCATGTAAAGCGTTCTACTAAGTCGTACATACGCTCTGCCTCAGTATGAAGCTCCATAGAGGAGTGCATGATAGACGTCACCGCTGACTTCTGTTCGTCAATGGAGGCGTTAATTTGTTCAGTAGCCGCGGCAGATTGTGTAGCGACACTTGCTATTTCATTAATAGCATTCATCACAACTATTCGATTTTCCGCCATGTCATTCATTCCTTTGTCTAGAGAAACAAGGTGCTTTGTAATATCATGAATGGAATCTGCTAGGAAAGTAAAGGCTCCCTTTACTTCCGTAATCGACATTGCCTGATTTTGTGAAAGTTGGAGCGTGTGTATCATTTTTGCATCTGAATTAGCAGTATCAACCTCAATACGCTGTAATAGATTTCTAACACGGTTAGTGGCTTCATTTGTATCCTCTGATAAATGGCGTACTTCCTCAGCTACGACAGCAAATCCTTTACCATGTTCTCCCGCACGAGCTGCTTCAATACTTGCATTTAGTGCTAATAGGTTTGTTTGTTCAGAAATGGATGTAATGGTTTGTACCACTTGATGAATTTCTTTCATTTGGCTCGTCAAGCTTGAGAAATTTGTACGTAACTCCTCAATTACTTGTGTAAATTCACTTGAATTTTGCAGTAATACATCTACTTTTTGTCTACCATTTTCTTGAGATTGATTAATGATATTCATATTTTCAGTAATCTCACCATATTTATCTGTAGCATTTGAGATAAGTGAGGACAGAGTTTCAACTTTACTAATGGCCATTTCTGCTTCTTCAGCTTGTACAACGGCTCCCTTAGAGATGTCATTGATTGCTTGATGAATTTCGTCAGCAGAGGCAGTAGTTTCCTCTGTAATGGCACTCAGCATTTCTGAAGAAACTCTCATTTGGGATGCACTATCCTTCGTGTTGTTGACCATTTCGTGCAAGCTATGTTTCATATTATTCACGTTACTAGCTAGTATGCCTAGTTCATCCTCTGTAGTAACAGGTATGTCATCACCAGTTAGCTTGCCTTTAGCAATATCAGATGTGATCACCATAATTTTTCGTATATAGGTTGTCATTCGTCCAGAGAAGAACCAGAAGAGTGATACACCAATAATCGTTGCAAGGATTGTCATACCCAGTGTGTAATATAAAACATTATTAGTACCTGCATTAAAGTCCATTTCGTATGTACCAGCTGCTATAATCCAACCCCAATGCTTGTCCATTTCCACATAAGTAATTTTAGGCGCAACTATTTCAGGGTTTGAGGGAAGAGCCCAATCATAACGTACATATCCTCCTCCGGCTTTTGCTGCTTCAATCATTTCTCTTACAAAATAGCGTCCATCACCTGTTTGTAAATCTGAAATATCTTGTCCTTCAAGAGATGGATGGGTTTCAACCATACCGCTATCTTGGAAAGCATAGAAATAAAAATTATCTCCATATTTGACAGGATTATCGATGGATCGTTTATTATCTTCAATTTTTTTACCAACAATCTGTGTTCTTGCACTTTCCTGAGCTTCCTCTAGCGTTATTTTCCCATTTTGAACTTGAGTGTCTAACTGTGCAATTAATTCAAGTATGCCAAGTGTGCCATTTTTAAGACTATCTCGACCTACCTGATCGAGTTCTCCTTTCACCACAATATAATTGACGGTTCCAACTAGTCCTGTTGATAGTAGAATAACTATAATGGCAAGACTAACAAGTTTATTACGTACTGACTTCATTAGAAACAACCTCCGTCCCTTCATTACTTCAATATAGTTCTATTATAATATATAGTTTTTTAATAAAATAGAAAATTCTGAAAATAAATACCATATTTTAATTCATCACATTAAAAGAGGTAGGTCTCCAAAAAATCACCCCAATCAAGAGTAAATAGCTCTTAATTGGGGTGATGTTAGCGGGTATACACTAATTAGTACACTTTATCTCCATTGAAAATAGAGTTTTTCACGATTACATAATCAACATTGCGAATAGCCTCTAGCTTTGTGCCACCAGCATATGAAATAGATGACTGTAAATCTTGTTGCATCTCGATTAATGTATCTTTGATGCTACCTTTATGTTCAACGTACATTTTCTTACCTTCGACGTTTTTACGTTCACCTTTTTGGAATTCAGAAGCAGAGCCGAAGTATTCCTTCACTGTTCTTCCTTCGATTTCGATTGTTTCACCAGGTGACTCTTCATGACCAGCGAATAATGAACCGATCATTACCATTGAAGCACCAAAACGTACAGATTTAGCGATATCTCCATGTGTACGAATGCCACCATCAGCAATAATTGGTTTTGTAGCAGCCTTTGCACACCAACGTAGTGCAGCTAGTTGCCAGCCGCCAGTACCAAAACCTGTTTTGATTTTAGTAATACATACTTTACCTGGTCCAATCCCAACTTTTGTTGCATCTGCGCCAGCATTCTCAAGCTCACGCACCGCTTCAGGTGTTCCTACATTACCTGCGATAACAAAGCTTTTTGGTAAATGCTTTTTAATATGCTGAATCATACGAATAACAGCATTTGAATGACCATGTGCAATATCAATTGTAATAAAATCAGGTACCAAATTAGCAGCTGCTAATTCTTCAATAAATGTATATTCCTCTTCTTTTACACCAACGCTAATAGAAGCAATTAAGCCATTTCCTTGCATTTCTAGAATAAAGTTTCGACGAGTTTCTGGTTGGAAACGGTGCATGATGTAAAAGTAACCGTTTTCAGCAAGTTTCTTTGCAAGATTTTCATCGATAATTGTTTGCATATTTGCAGGTACTACTGGAAGTTTAAAAGTGTGACCACCTAAAGTAACAGAAGTATCACATTCTGAACGACTTTCTACAATACATTTTGCGGGAATTAGTTGAATATCCTCATAGTCAAATACGTTATCCATTATATACACTCCTAAAATACGAATATTTTTTAAGATTTAATTTAAATTGTTCGCCATTTGGTAATTTACATGATTTTTGAGTAAATGTCAAAGCTTTTGTGAAAATAAATAAAAAATTTAAAAAGAAAGGAGCCAACTTACTTTGAAGATGAAATATTCTAGTTATAATTTGTGTTATGTTTTGTAATCCATGTACAATAGAATTGTTTCAAAAAATGACAAAGGAGTGTTGAAAATGGCAGTAGAGGTTTATTTGAATTTTAATGGAAATTGTCGAGAGGCAGTTGCGTTTTACGAAGACGTTTTTAATACGGACAAGGCTGAAATTATGACGTTTGGAGAGACACCACAAAATCCAGACTATCCATTACCAGAAGAAGCAAAAGATCTTGTCATGCATACACGACTTATTGTATTCGGTAGTAGAATTATGTTCTCAGATACATTTCCAGGCATGCCATTTTCCACAGGGAATAATGTCACATTAGCTGTTGTATCCGATGATGAAGAGCAAATGCGTCAAGCATTTGATAAGCTTAAAGAAGGTGGTAACGTGAGAATGGAGCTTCAAGAAACATTTTGGAGCAAATGTTACGGCTCACTTACAGACAAATTTGGCGTTGAATGGCAATTTAGCCATGAGGTAAATGAATAATTAAATAACAAGATAAAAGCACGATGATAGGGCTAAACCAAGTATCATCGTGCTTTCTTATTTAGTAATTAAAACGATCTACATAGCCTTGTAATTCATCTGCCATATCAAGCAATGTTTTAGCAGAAGAGGCGATTTCCTGCATAGAAGATAATGTTTGTTCCGTTGAAGCGGCAACCTCTTCAGATGCAGCTGCGTTTAGTTTTGCATGATCTGACAGTTCAATAGCAGTAGCGGATACCTCCTCTACAACGGCAGACATTTCTTGTGCTGAAGCTGATATATCCTCCATTTTAGGAGCAATTTCTCGAAGACTTCCAACGATACTTGTAAATTTCTTTTTCGTATCCTCGGATAGCTGTAAACCTTCTTGAACGTCTGCAGAAGCTTTCGTCATCGTTTGTACAGATTTAGCAGTATCTTGTTGTATGCCAGTAATCAGAGTAGAAATTTGCTCTGCTGATTGATGAGATTGCTCCGCTAATTTACGTACTTCATCTGCTACAACTGCAAAGCCTTTACCGTGTTCACCTGCTCGTGCTGCTTCAATAGCAGCATTAAGAGCAAGAAGGTTTGTTTGGTCTGAAATAGCGCTAATAATTTCTATAATGGAGCCAATTTCTTTTGTACGATCAAATAGGGATTTAATCATCGTATCGGATTGAGCCACAGAATCATGAATGGATACCATTTGATTAACAGTGTGCTCAACAGATTGACTACCTTCTTCCGCTAATTGGATGGCCTGGCTGGATAGGTCTGAAACTTGTAGGGCACTATCTGCTACCTCTACAACACCTTTTGCAATTTCCTCAATAGAAACAGCATTTTGATCGATTCCTGTTGTTTGTTTTTCCGTACTAATCGCTACCTGTTGCATAGCCTCTGTCACTTGCTCAGATGCAGCGATATTTTGCTCAGCATTCGCTGAAAGACCTTGTGCCGAGGTTTGAACATGTTGTGAGCTTTGATCAACATTGCGGATCAGTCTTTTTAAGCTAACTTTCATTGAGACAAATGCTTCAGCAAGCTGTCCTATTTCATCTTTGGTATGAATATCAATATACTCTGTCAAATCACCTTCACTAATTTTAAGAGCACTTTGCTGTAGTTGTTTAATTGGGTTAACAATAGATTTAATCATTGAGAGCATAAAGATAATACCAACAATAATAGAAATACCAATAATAAGTAATGTAATAGTAAAGGTTGAGGTAGCAGCGTTAGTAGCCTCTGCAATGAACATTGTACCAATTATCTTCCAGCCTGTGATTTCATTTGTTTCAAAGCGTAAATGACGGTCACCTTCAGTAATAATACCTTCCTGCTTTTCGTAAACTTTTGAAACATAATCTTCTGTTGCCTCTGTGCCGCTTTCCTTATCTTTTTGAGCAATATATAACTTATTATTATCTAACAGAGAGGCAAAGCCCGTTTCTCCGATACGTGTTTGATCTGTCAGTGCACTTAGAAGAGAGATATTTAAATCTAAGGCAATCACGCCAGAATCATCAGGAAGAGCTTGCATAACTGTTACAACGATGTTATTTGTTGATTTTGAGATATATGGAGAAGTGATGGATACATGCCCTTTATTATCCATGGCTTCTATATACCAAGGACGTTTACGAGGATCATAATCACTTGCATAGTCATGGACAGGTTCATCAATGATTCGCCCATCAGCAGTCCCTATATATACTAGCTCCACTTCTGGGTGTGTATTTACATATTCCTGAAAAAGACCTTTTAATTCAGCTTTTTTATCATCTTGTAAATAAGACTGATTTATTTTCTTGGCAAAATATTCGATATCATGAACTCTAGGAGCAATTGTATTGGTAATATTACTATTAAGCATACGCACACTTTCCTTGGCGCTTGCTTGCTGCTCTTCGAGTATTTGATTTTTGGTACTTTTAAAGGAGGTATACCCGATTAAAAGTGCGGGAATGAGAAGTATGACTAAAAATGCAAAGATGAGTTTCTTTCTTAAACTAATTCGTTTCATATAGTATTCCTCCTTAAACGACATTATTGAAGTGTAATAGAATTAACTACGAGATGAGTTTTATTACACTAGTAGACTCCTAAGTCGTTCAAATGTTTAATCTGATTCTAAGAGGAAAATGAATAATAATCAACACAATTTTCTGAAAAATCTGGAAAATAAAGTTATGCAACGCTATTATTTGTAGAAAAATATCTTATTTTGTAATTTCCTATCCTTTTGGAATAGAAAAAATCTGAGTTCAATACTATCGTGAACTCAGATCTAGCAGTTAAATAATTAATATTTAAAACGATTAACATAACCCTGCAATTCATCCGCCATATCAAGTAGGGTTTTGGCAGACGAAGCCATATCTTGCATAGAAGATAAAGTTTGTTCCGTGGAAGCAGCAACTTCTTCTGTAGCAGCAGCATTTAATTTTGCGTGATCGGAAAGTTCAATAGCAGTCGCTGAAACTTCTTCTACAACGGCAGACATTTCTTGAGCAGATGCTGAAATATCCTCCATTTTCGGCGCGATGTTTCGAAGACTTTCGATAATGCTCGCGAATTTTCTACTTGTTTCTTCTGTCAATTGTAAGCCCTCTTGAACATCTGTCGACGCTTTGACCATTGTCTCTACAGATGTTGCCGTATCTTGCTGAATAGTAGTTATAAGCGCAGAAATTTGCTCTGCTGATTGATGAGATTGCTCTGCTAATTTGCGTACTTCATCTGCCACTACCGCGAAGCCTTTGCCATGTTCTCCTGCTCTAGCAGCTTCTATAGCTGCATTAAGCGCTAGTAAATTCGTTTGATCTGATATAGCACTAATCATTTCTAAAATGGACCCAATTTCTTTCGTGCGATCATACAGTGCTTTAATCATTGTATCTGATTGCGTTACAGAATTATGGATAGAATTCATTTGCTGTACCGTTTGTTTGACAGATTGTCCACCTTCTTCTGCCAATTGGATAGCATGACTAGATAGGTCAGAAACCTGCATGGAACTGTCTGCCACTTCAACAACGCCTTTAGCAATTTCTTCAACTGAAATGGCATTCTGATCAATACCTGTTGTTTGTTTTTCTGTACTAATTGCCATTTGGTGCATGGCATCGGCAACTTGCTCTGAGGCAGCGATGTTTTGTTCTGCATTAGCAGATAAATTTTGAGCGGCTGTTTGGACATGTTGTGAGCTTTGATCAACATTTCGAATTAATTTTTTTAAGCTCACCTTCATAGAGATAAAGGCTTCTCCAAGCTGACCTATTTCATCTTTAGAATGGATTTCAATAAACTCCGTTAAATTACCGTCACTAATTTTTAATGCGCTTTGCTTCAATTGATTAATTGGGTTAACAATAGACTTTATCATAAAGAGCATGAAAATAACGCCAACGAGAATGGAAACAATAATGATAATTAAATTTATATTCAATGTGGATGCTGCAGCTTTTGCAGCTTCCGCAGTAAACATTGTACCAATTACTTTCCAACCCGTTAACTCATTCGTAACAAATTGTAAGTGACGGTCTTTTTCAATGATAGTACCGCTTTCCTGCTCATAAATTTTTGTTATGTAGCTTTCCGTTGCCTCTGTACCACTTTCTTTATCTGGCTGAGCAATGTAAATTTTATTGTTATCTAAAAGAGAAGCGAAGCCCGTTTCTCCAATACGAATATTATTCGTAATGTCACTTAATGTAGAAATATTTAGATCTAATCCTAATACGCCAGAACCATCCGGTAATGCCTGAGTAATTGTGATGACAATTTCACCTGTAGATTGTGTAACATATGGTGCAGTAATTGAGGTCTTCCCATTATTAGCTAAAGCCTGCTTATACCAAGGTCTTGTCCGAGGGTCGAAGCCATCAGGATACTCTTGAACAGGCTGATCAAACAGTTTGCCTTCAGCAGTTCCAATATATATCAGATCTACTTCAGGGTGCATGTTGACATATTCACTTAATAATGACTTCAGTTCTAAAATGCTCTCATCTTGAAAGTAAGTTTCACTAAATTTCTGTGAAAAATATTGTACATCTTTCAATTTAGGTTCAATCATGTTTGTAATATTGGAATTTAGAATGCGTACACTTTCAGTCGCACTTGCGCGTTGCTCCTCTGAAATTTGCTGTTCAGCACTTTGGTAAGATACTATTCCAATCAAGAGTGTTGGGATGAGAAGCATGGCTAAAAACGAAAAAATAAGCTTTTTTCTTAAACTTAGTTGTTTCAATTGTATTATCCTCACATAATATTTTATTCTATACTTTTCCCTTAAAGGTAAATAATACTCATTCTATCAGAAATAAAATAAAAGTTAAGTACTTTGAATTAATTATTTCTTAGTAATGTATATCATTATCAATTGTTTGAAATTTCCCTAAATTGATGGCGTTAGAAGCTATATAAAGCTGCTTTTTGATGTATACTAATGCTCAAAAGAGGAGGGAATGAAGTCATGATTCATCAAATAGGACAAGTAATGTTATATGTTAATGATCAAGATGCAATTGTTAAGTTTTGGACAGAAAAAGTGGGGTTTGTGGTCATTTCTGAACAGGAAGAGGCAGGCATGCGCTGGATTGAAATTGCACCAACTAAGGAAGCTCAAACATCCTTTGTGCTTCATAACAAAGAAATTATTGCTAAAATGCAACCTGATCTAAATTTAGGAACACCTTCTATTATGTTTTACGCTGATAAAATTGAAGAGATGTACCAAGATTTTCAGGCAAAGGGCGTAAAAGTAGGAGATCTAGTCATGATGCCAATGGGTAGGGTTTTTAACTTTGCTGACCCTGAAAATAACTACTTTGCCTTGGTTGAAAAGAATAAATAAATAACGGAATCTGCTTGTTTTTTGTTAGAGTTAAGTAAAAATGAGCAGATTCCTGTTTTAGATTGTTTAATAGCTAGATTTGTCGTCTATGATAAATCCTCACCAAAAATACCAACCGTTTGTCGTTCTATTACAAATTCATGGCCATTCCATTTTAAAATATTTTCTACATAGCCTAATCCATCAGCATGATATCTACCTGCAATTTCTTGATATCCTAAAATTTCATACGTTCCATCTCGGTCGTAATCAACAGGATATAGTCCTCCAAAAGGATCTACCCAGCCTTCAATCGGTTGCTTCAAGGTGCCATCTGGATTATAAATTTCAGCTAAGTAGTCGGTTCCTTTATACTGTAAATCAATTGTGTATTTAATAGCAGGATTAAAACTCTGAACAACAGCCTTATAATGATCTACATAATTGACCTTATATTTAAGTTTATTATTAAAAGACTCTGCATCAAAGATGGAACGAACTTGATTGTTGATGGAGGAAAAAATCTCACCATTTACAATTCCGCCGCTACCTCCTGTATCAGACACAACCAGAATATCCTCAATATGATTACCAGTAAAATCGCCCAAGAAAATAGTCGGATTATAGCCCATATTTTGTTTCAATGGAATTTGCTCCATTTGTCTTGTTTGACCATAAAAAATAGACAGTGTTAGATTTCTCCAGAAAGGACTATCAGGCTGTTTAGTGCCCATTAAAAAAATGGTTTCAAAAAAACCATCCCCGTTAATATCTCCAAACTTAGTTTGAATAACTTGTGGAGCCGAATGGGTTATGATTCCACCGTTTAGTGGCGAATTTAAATTATTGGTCATATATGCACCTCTTTCATTAGTCTTAGCATATGTTGTAAGAAAAGCTTGGTGCATAAATTAAAGGTAAAAGTTGAAACTTTGTAATACATATTAAACTTACAAAAAAACTTGAATTTCACCCATTGACATTTTCTAATGCGAAAAGTATTATAAGTGTCAACGAATCAGAAAATTCAGTACCAAATAGTATCTCACTACATTCATGTAGCAAGAGATTTTTTTTCATTATCAATCCTTAGTAAATTTATACGATTTATATATATTGGGAAGAAGGAGATTCATTTGAAGAATTTATTTGTAAAAACAGAGCGACAACGATATTGGCTAGATCAACTAGCTGCTATAGCAGAGCCAATCAAGGCAGAGGCTGTTGAGGTAGATGAGCAATCTCGTTTTCCGTTCGAAGCTCATCGATTACTTTTACAAATTGGCTATCCTCAACTTACTTTACCGAAACAATATGGCGGAGAAGGGTTATCTGTTTATGATATGGTGCTTGTACAAGAGACGCTAGCAAGCTATGACGAAAATGCCTCTCTTTCCCTTGGATGGACATTAGGTGTTGTTGGTGAAATTTATGAAACTAAACTATGGACTGATGATCTATTAATAGCTTTTTCTGAAGAAATAAAGAGAGGTGCCATGATTAATAGAGCTGTTAGTGAGGCGGCAACAGGTAGCCCAACGCGAGGAGGGCGGCCAGGGACAAATGCCATTTCTACTAAAGGTGGCTGGCTAATAAATGGGCGCAAGATTTTTACGACTGCATCTCCGGTGCTCGATTATTTCCTTACCTCCGCTTGGATTGAAGAAAAGCAGCAAGTTGGCTTCTTCCTCATTCATAAGGATGCAGCAGGTCTATCCATTGAGGAGAATTGGGAGATGTCTGCAATGCGAGGCACAAGCAGCCACGACCTTGTGTTAAAGGATGTGCTTGTTGCAACAGAGCATTTAGTAGAGTTACCAAGTCATCCGAGTGGTGGCAAAATAAATGGCTGGATACTCCATATCCCAGCAACTTACTTAGGCATTGCACAAGCAGCCCGTGATTATGCTATTCATTTTGCTAATCACCATCAACCGAATAGCCTGAATGCGCCAATTAGTACGTTGCCAAACGTACAACAGCTTTTAGGGGATATTGAATTAAAGCTCCATCAAGCACGTTTTGTCTTATACGGAGTGGCTGAAGCTTACGATGATCCTGCTAGACGTGGACTAATAACAAATGAAATGGCTGTTGCTAAACACACAGTAACAAACATGGCAATAGATATAGTCGATAAAGCGATGCGTGTAGTGGGGGCAAAAAGCTTACAACTATCCAATCCATTACAGCGTTATTACCGCAATGTTCGTGCAGGGCTTCATAATCCACCGATGGATGATATGACGATTATTAAATTAGCGACTGCCGCTATTGAACAGCAGAAATTATATGAAAATCAATCATTAAATCACGTGAAAAATAAGGAGAAATGACATATGAAGAAGAATAAGATTTTTCAATTTGCTGCAATTGGTTTGGCATCTATAGCATTATTAGCAGGTTGTAATTCAGGAGAATCAGCAGATAAAGACTCAGGTGATGGTGAAAAGGTACGTACAGTAAAAGTAGCCTACGATCAAGCCTCAAAGCCTATTAGTTACATCGACGATAATGGAAATCCAACTGGTTATGATGTAGAAGTAATGAAATTAGTAGATGAATTGCTACCTGACTATCAATTTGAGTATGTAGGTACAACAAGTGATGATTTATTAATTGGTGTGGAGCAAGGGAAATATCAAGTAGGGGTTAAAAACGCATTCTTTACTCAGGAACGAACAGAGAAATTTATTTTCCCAAAGGAATTCCTAGGTTTAAGTAGCGCAGGTTTAGTTTTGCGTAAAGAGGATGAAGGCGTGAAAACATTAGCAGATTTTGCGAAAAAGGGCTATTCTTTAGCACCGATTGCTGCAAATAATGCTCAATATACAATTATCGATGAGTATAATACGGCAAATCCAGATAATAAAGTAAAACTTGAGGCCGGTGACGCCTTTACTGTCGATGTAGTGCAGTGGGTAAATGAAGGCCGTGTTGATGGTGGTGTCATGATAGAAGGCCCATTTAAACAACAAGTACTTGCAGAAGATGGCCCATATTATAACCTAAAAGATGACGTTGTCTATAACGAATTTGCTGTTATAAAAACATGGCCACTGTTCAATAAAAAAGAGCAGGAATTTGCTGACGCTTATGATAAAGCAATAGCACAGGTTAAAGAACAAAAGAAAACAAATGAATTAAGTACAAAATTCTATGGCCGTGATTTATTTGAAGTACTGGAAAACGTAAATCGTTAGTTTAAAACGGAACGAATAGTAAGGCTGTTGAGTCAGTAATGCTCAGCAGTCTTTATTCATAAAAACAAAAGTTGGTGAGGAAATGGATAAATATTTTGACGCAACCTACATTTGGAACGCAATCCCAGTGTTATTGCCATTTTTAAAAATTACGTTCTTAGTTGCAGGGTCCTCCATTATCTTAGGTACCCTATTCGGCTTATTGCTGGCGGCTGCTAAGCTATCTTCAGTCAAGTGGCTAACTAAATTCGCCAATCTGTATATAACGATTATGCGTTGTACACCCTCCATTGTTTTGTTATTTCTTGTCTATTATGGGGTCCCAGCATTAGCAGAAAATGTTGGTCTTAATCTCCACTCAATTGAAACGGCCATATTTGTTGTCGTCACATTCACCTTACAATTCGCAGCAATAATGTCTGAGGTGATACGATCCGCCTACTTAGCTATTCCAAAAGGGCAGTTTGAAGCAGCTGTTAGTGTGGGGCTAACACCGTTCCAAGCCTATCGTCGAATTATTTTTCCACAGGCCCTGGTCGTAGCTTTGCCGAACTTTGGCAATGGCATGATTGCTTTATTACAAGAAGGTGCGCTCGCTTATACAATCGGTTTAATTGATATTGTAGGCAAGGCGAATTTAATTATTGCGAGTAACATCAATGCGCATGCTTTAGAAATTTATATTGCATTGGCTATTATTTATTGGGTGCTATCTATTATTATAGAAAAAATATTTACTATGTTAGAAAAAATATTTGGTAAGGGTAAGAAGACCTTAGAAACAACTTAAGGAGGCGTGAATGTGAATTATCAATTTTTACTTGAAACATTTTTCGTAGCATTATCTGGTGTTCCTATCGCACTCCTTGTCACAGTTGTTGCATTGGCGATAGCTTTGCCACTTGGATTTTTGCTGGCACTAACTAGGATTAATAAAATTCCAGTTATCCATCATCTAGCAAAAATATATGTTTCTTTTGTGCGAGGAACGCCAATCATTATACAAATTTTTATTATCTATAGCAGTATACCGTTAATGTTAAAAATTATTTTTGAAAAGTATCATATTGCGTATGATATTTATAAAATCAATCCAATTTGGTATGCGTTTATTGTGTTTGCATTCAGTTCAACAGCAATTTTAATAGAGGTGTTTCGTTCTGCATTAAGTACGATTGAAAAGGGACAATTAGAGGCAGCTCACTCAGTGGGATTGACAACATTCCAAGCATATACTCGAATTATCATTCCACAAGCATTAGTAGTGGCATTGCCAAATATTTGTACAGCTACTGTCAATCTTATTAAAGCTACGTCTCTAGGCTATGCAATGTCGCTTCCTGAAATTACGCTGAAGGCAAAAGTAGCCGCAAACGTTGGCTACAATTATGTGGAAGCCTATCTGGATATCTTTATCGTGTACTTAATTTTATGTAGCACGGTTGAATACTTGTTTAAGCGCTATGAAAAATATTTAAGCAAATACAAAATGGCAAATGCCTAAGGGGTGAACGAGCATGTTAGAAATTAAAAATATTCATAAATCATTTGGTGGCAATGAAATTTTAAAGGGTGTTGATTTAGCTATTGATAAAGGGGATGTTGTTGTTATTTTAGGCCCCAGTGGCTCAGGAAAAACAACATTATTACGTTGTATCAATTTTTTAGAGAAGGCTGATCAAGGCCATGCGACATTTGGAGATATTCAAGTTGATTTTCAACATGTAAAGAAAAAAGACGTACATGCAATTCGCCAGCGTGTCGCATTTGTCTTCCAAAACTATAATCTATTCACAAATAAAACGGCATTAGAAAATGTAACGGAAGGGTTAATCATTGGACGTAAAATTCCGAAGGCACAGGCTGTGGAAATTGGTAAAAAGGCTCTTGATAAGGTAGGTTTAACAGAAAAATATAATGCCTATCCAAGTCAGTTGTCAGGGGGTCAACAGCAACGTGTTGGTATTGCACGTGCAGTAGCATTGAATCCTGATATTATTTTATTTGATGAACCAACGTCCGCACTCGACCCTGAATTAGTAGGTGAGGTTCTACAGGTCATGAAAAATATTGCTGCTGAAGGTACAACAATGCTTGTGGTGACACACGAAATGGGCTTTGCCAAAGATGTTGCCAATCGTGTAATTTTCATGGATGGAGGAGTTGTTGTAGAGGAAGGCAACCCTCATGATATTTTCGTCAGCCCCAAAGAAGAGCGCACAAAGAAATTTTTAAAACGTGTCATTCCAGAAGATTATACGTTCTATATATAAAGACAGCATGGAGAACAGGAGGATCTGTTATTTACAGCTTTTCCTGTTCAAGTTGTTGAAAAAAGATCATGTCACTAGCAGAAAAAGAACTTTTGGCAAAGTGAGGGGTTGATTTCCGTTCCGCCAACGTCCTTTCCAGGGGGCGTCCGATGAGCCGCTTCACTCACTGCGTTCGCTCCAGGGTCTCCTCTGTGACGCTAAATCCCCTAGGAGTGACGCTGGCTCCACTCCACTCAACCATGTGCAACCTTATCTTTCCTACTAGCCGAAGCGACCAAAATAGCTCATCATTTGTATAATTAGAGATAGGATTGACTCTTATTTTCAATGTGTAGTGATAACACCCCTCCATAAAGAGTAGTGAACATCTTCATTATATTTGAAAACCTTTGCTAAAAAGGTAACACTTTTGTGGGTTGGAGTGGAAGGCTACTTGACTCCCGTGGGATAGCGAGACAGGCGAGCCACTAAACGGAGCGGTAGCAGAGGAAGCGGCTCGGCGCTCGCCCACAGGAAAGCAAGTAGCCTGCAACGGAAACCATTTTCACTTTTCACAAAAATTCTATTGATTGTTTTGCTTTTCAACACTAGGACCAGGAGAATCTATTATTTACAGATTCTCCTGGTCCCTATTATTGAAGGAAATAGGTTAATTTGTTGATGGAATAAATGTGCAATTCATGCATAGCTCTTGTACAGGCTGTATAAAAATAGTACCGTTCGCTTTCTCTTGAGTAATTAGCGGCAGATGCATTATAGATGATTACCGCATCAAATTCGATGCCCTTCGCCATATAAGCTGGAAGTAATAAAATACCCTTTTTAAATTGCTTCGTATTATGGTTGATCAATTGAATATCTACTCGATTGTTTAATTGCTTGTAAACAGCAGAGCATTCGGCTGCAGTTTTACAGATGACAGCAATTGTTTCAAATTTGGTAGATAAATGGTTGATGTTTTGAATAATTTGATCCATTAATTCGAGTTCATTTGGCACAATAGTAATCGATGGTTCAGGGCCAGTTCGGTTAAATGCTTCTACCTCACTACCATCATTCAAAATTTTGGAAGTGAGTTGAATGATTTGCTTTGTCGAACGATAGCTTTTCGTTAAAATCATTTTTTCTGCCTGCTCACCATATAATTGAGGGTCGAGTAGGGAAGGATTATTAAAGGTATGCGGGTGAATCGTTTGATGACCATCACCTAAAATGGTCATACGTGCTTTTGGAAATAACTGCTGTAAAACAGTCAGTTGGAATGGTGAATAGTCTTGTGCTTCATCAATTAACACCTGACGGATCATCCTATTGGTCTGCTGTCCTTCAATTTTGTCCTGTAAGTATAAAAATGGCGCAGCATCCTCGTAGGCAATCAAACGCTTTGCTAAATTAGGGAGTGTTTGCTGACAAATATCCCCCCAATTGTCTGGCATAAGGTGCTGTAAATCCTTGTTAATAGAACTATTCAAATCAAAGAGCTGTCGATACGTACCCAATATATGGACAAACTTTAACTGGCTAACGGAGTTACGTAATGGTTTAAAGTGTTTTTTGACAATTTGTCTCGCTAATCTAGAGCGTTCTTGATCAAAATCATCAAATGAGTTTTCAGTATAGCGTCCCTCATATAAAAGCTCACTATAAGATTTGGAGTAGTCTTCTTTATCTAATAGTTCAGTTGCTTCTTCTACCCATTCCTTTGTACGTTCAGCCTTTTCTAATTTTGTTAGTTGTTGCAATAACCATTCTTTTACTAATTGTAGGCGATCCGGTATCAACATGGTGGAAGGGAAAGAATAAAAGTATTCATTAATTTCTTTTGCAGTAATAATTCGTTCTCCACGAAAAACGATATTTTTAAATAACAAATCTTTATGGGATAAATAACTAACATATTGATCCATCAAATGTTTGTAAGCAAGACTCGCTTTAAAAGAAATGATGCTTAATTTTGTTTGATAATGAGCACTATCTTTTTCTGTTAACAGGTCTTCAAGTTGCTCATAAGGATATTCCAATTGAAACTGTCTACCTAATCGTTTTTCAGCATATTCTATAAACGTTAATTGCTGCATATTGTCTTCACCTAAATCAGGTAAGACTGAATGAACATATTGATTAAAAAGTTGATTAGGTGTAATTAGCAAAATTTGATCGGCAGTCATTTCATCACGATAACGATACAATAGATAGGCTACCCGCTGTAAGGCTACAGCTGTTTTGCCACTACCTGCAACGCCCTCAACGATAAGATAGCGTGAATTTACATGGCGAATAATCTTATTTTGTTCTGCTTGAATTGTTGCAACAATACTACGAATATGCTCATTTGCATTTTGTGCAAGGATATCAAGCAATAAGTCATCACCAATTGTAAGGCCTGTGTTAAACATGGATTGTAGTTGACCATTTTTAATAATAAATTGCCGTTTTAACAGCATTTCTCCATGAATTTCTTCACCTAACGTTTCGTAGGAAGCATCGCCAGGTGTGTAATCATAATACATACTTGATATAGGCGCTCGCCAGTCAAAAATGACGATATTTTCATCCTGTTTATCCAATAATGTGGCTACACCTATATAAATTTTTAAAGGGTCTTGTTGACCATTTTGTAAAAAGTCAATACGAGCAAAATAGGGTGACTGTTGTAAACGTTCATACACCTTCACGTTGCGAATTGCACGTTCCCGTGCAAGCTCTGAGTCAGATAAAAGCTCCGCCTGTTGCTTAATTGCAAAAAAGGTTTCGTCGACATCCTCAGCAGTATCTAAATTGACTCTAACATCGTTCCAAAAGGATTTCTTTAAGGCGACAGCATTTTCTTTAAAGCCTTTTTCTTTGTGCTGTAACTCTTTAATTTTGTGAACAATGATGTTTAAAGAATCCTCAAGGTGATGCTTTTCTTCTAGCCATTCTTTTTGATTTTCCAACGTTTACTCACATTCCTCTCCATAGTTATTCGCTTCCTTTAACAGTAACCCTCACCTCTATAGATGGTGAGAAGAAGGTAATTGTGATACTTTTTTAACTGGTTGTCCAACCACCCTTTGAATAAAGTGAAAGTATCTAAACGCAGGTGATAAGGGGGGATTGAATCAGGAAATTTATCATACATCTACTTCGGAAAGAAGTATAGTCTAGAAATTATTGTAAATTTATGCTATAATAAAAGTATAAAGAACATAGAATTATAACGATAAAGGCTGGTCCACAAATAGGTGGAGCAGTCTTTTTTATATGTAGAAATCACATAAATTATTCCTATTTTTGAAGAAATTATTATTATTTTTTGTTTTTCATCATTTATTGAGGTAGTAAAAAATAATTTGACGGAATTATCAAAAAATATTGACATTTTCATTTCTATTTTTTATTCTTTGTATAAAGTTTCCGTTAATCGGAATGTTTTTCCGTTGGATGGAAATTTAGAGTTTCTAAGAAAGTAATTCATTGATATTTTGCCCTATGTCTCGGTTCAAAGATTAAAGAAAATAATTGTTAGGGGGAGAAAGTTATGGTAAACCTGCAGCAAGAAAAAAAGATAGATGAACCACGCATAAAAGGAATTAATGCATTTGTATTAATGTTTATTATTATTTTAGTTATGTCTTTATTGACCTATATATTACCAGCAGGTCAGTATGAAAGAGTCGAGAGTAATGGAAGAATGGTTGTAGATCCAGAATCCTTTCAATATATTAGTTCAAATCCTGTTGGTTTTCTTGAAATATTTAATAGTGTGCATTTGGGGATGCTTGAAGGTGCTTCCATTATCTTATTCGTCTTTTTATTCGGTGGCGCTTTAGGGATTATGCAAAAGACAGGGGCGATTGATTCTTTTATTAAGGTTATGGCCTCAAAGTTTGGAAAACAAGAATACGTATTAATCCCTATTCTAGTTTTAATATTTGCTAGTTTAGGAACACTAATTGGTTCCGCAGAAGATACGCTTGTATATATAGCTATAATTATCCCGTTAACGATGGCGCTCGGAATGGATGCGATTACTGGCTTTGCCATCGTAATGCTAGGTACCTTAGCAACGGGCTTTACCTCAGGTATTACAAATCCTTTTAACATCGGTGTAGCCCAAACCATTGCAGAGCTTCCAATGTATTCAGGGATGTCATATCGAATAGTGGTATTCATTGTGTTTTATATTTTGACTGTACTTTATATTTACAGACATGCAAAAAAAGTAAAGAGTGATCCATCGAAAGGGATCTATGGAAAGTTTAAACGTGAAGAAAGCATTAAAATTGATTTGGACTTTAAGATGAGCCCACGACATTTGCTAGCATTACTGGTACTTTTGGCGAATTTTGTAGCATTGATTGTAGGGGTAATAAAATTTCAGTGGTATATAAGTGAAATTGGCGGAGTCTTTTTACTAAGTAGCATTATCATGTCGATTATTTGTAAAATTGGTCCGAATAAAATGGCTGAAGGTTTTATTTCTGGTGCTCGAGATATGGTGGAAGGGGCATTGATCATTGGATTTGCGCAAACAATTCTGGTGATTACTACAAATGGAGGATTAATTGATACCATTCTTCATTTTGTTTCGAATACTGTAAGTGTGCTCCCTGCTTCGATTAACGCGGTAGGAATGTTTTTACTTCAGCTTTGCTTAAATTTCTTAGTACCATCTGGGAGTGGACAAGCAGCGTTAACAATGCCGATAATGACACCTTTAGCAGATTTAATCGGTGTAACTAGACAAACAGCAGTATTGGCTTTCCAGTTTGGCGATGGTATCTCGAATATGGTGATTCCTACAAGTGGCGTTTTATTAGCGGGATTAGCAATAGCAGGCATTCCATTTTCAAAGTGGGTTAAGTGGGTATTTCCTTATTTTCTGATACAGACAGGCTTAGCGATTAGTTTGTTAGTCATTGCTCATCTCATGAACTATGGACCGTTTTAATAGAATATATAATAGGGGTGTTTAAATTGATTGAAACAGTAAATTTAAAACAACAGGTTATTAAGTGGCGTCAACATTTGCATATGCATCCTGAATTATCACATCAAGAGTATAAAACAGCTCAATACATTTATGATCAATTAATAACGTTTCCACATTTAGAGGTGAAGCGTTTAACAGAAACAAGTGTATGTGCCTTTTTAAAAGGGACAAAAACAGACGGTAAAGGGCATACGATTTTACTTCGAGCCGATATTGATGCTTTACCGATTGAAGAAGAAACAGATTTGCCATTTAAGTCGAAGAATCCAGGTGTTATGCATGCATGTGGTCATGATGCTCATCCTGCAATGTTACTTGGTGCCGCAAAGGCATTGGCTGAGCGTGGAACCGATTTTAATGGAGAAATTCGTTTTGTTTTTCAGCATGCTGAAGAGGTAACTCCAGGAGGGGCTGCTCAGCTGGTTTCACTAGGAATTGTAGAAAATGTAGATTACGCTTTTGCTCTACATGTAAGTCCTGATTATGAAGTAGGGCAATTTGCTATGAAAGATGGTAAATTCACTGCTGCAGCAGATGATTTTGAAATTAAAATTTATGGGCGAGGCGGTCATGCATCAACACCAGAGGTCGCCATAGATCCATTGATGATAGGTTCAGAAATTGTCGTAGCTCTGCAAACAATCGTGTCGCGCAAAGTTCCAAGTACACATGCTCCTGTTTTAACTGTTGCAAAGTTTCATTGTGGAACAGCTTTAAATATTATTGCAGATACAGCAGAGCTTGGAGGAACGATTCGCTCGCTAGATGCTAAAATTCGTGTAGATGCGCGAAAATATTTAGAGAAAATAGTTACAAATATTGCTTCTATGCACGATGCAAAAGTAGAAATTAAATGGGAGCTAGGTTGCCCATCTGTGACAAACGATAAAGAATTAACGGCATTATCCCGTAATATAGCTAGCGAGATTGTAGGAGCATCAGGTGTAAAGGAATTACCTGAACCAATATTCGGAACCGAGGATTTCGCAGATTTTTCAGAAGCTGTTCCTTCATCAATGCAATTTATAGGGGTACATAATAGAGAGTTTGGTGATGCGTACCCATTACATCATCCTCGTTTTAAAATTGATGAAGAAGCGCTTATTTATGGCGTTAGTTACTTTGAAAATGTAGCACGGACACTTTGTCCATAAGTGCCCTTATCTAGTTAGTTAAAAACTCATATAATTATGAAGGCATGAGTACGGAACATGACTCATGTCTTTTCCTTATCTTACTGCTAGAAATCTAAGCTAAAGGATTGTTCTTTTAATACGATATAGAAACTTGAAGGGAGGTGAAAATAATGAAGGTAATCTTTACAGTAGGGTTGCCGGGGAGTGGAAAAAGTACATTTGTGAAACAACTAGCCCAAAGGGAAAAAGCCGTTGTTCTTTCTAGTGACGCTATACGACAGGAATTGTTTGGTGACGCAACTAAGCAGAAATCACGTGTGGTCTTTCGCACATTATATGAGCGTCTGAATAGCTTAGTGGCAAAAGGGTTTTCTGTTATTGTGGATGCTACCAATATTGAACGGGAGCGCAGGATGTTTGCACTTCGTAAAATACCAAGTACAGCTCAAAAGGTATGTTATTACTTTGATACACCTTATTCAATTTGTGTAGCCAGAAATCAGCAACGGAATCGGCATGTACCATTAATCGTGATGGAAAAAATGAGAAAGCATTTAGAATTCCCGACAGTAGGAGAAGGGTTTGATGAAGTGCATATTGTACATGAATCAAGTCCCTATGATATTTCTCGACAACAGTTTATTTCACTCATACAAAGCAACCCCACTTATGAAGAACTTTTTCAAACACTTCAAGCAGTCCCACTTTTTAAAGAAATTTATCAATTCGATCAAGAAAACCCATTCCATCAATATTTACTATGTCAGCATACGTATTTTGTGTATGCGTATATGAATGAGTACTATTTGGAAAGCGATAAACTTGCTCTTCAAATAGCCGCATTGTTCCATGATGTCGGTAAACCATTTTGCAAAAAATATAAACCATCGCAACAACGTTATGGTTATTTTGGGCATGAAAATGTATCTGCTCAACTGGTTTGCCATTTTCTATTAGAGTTGGGCTTTGAAAAGGAATTTGTATTAAAGGTTGTTCATTTAGTGCAATTTCATATGTTAATCCAGTATGGGGGCGATAGAGGCGGAAGCCAAATTTATCATTTATTAGATGGTGATTTATTAACAAGGCTTTATTTTTTCCGTGAGGCAGATCAATTTGCCAAATAAACAATAGGAAAAGGAAGTGAAAATATGACGAAATTCATGAAATACCCAAGAAGTGTTCATTTACCGTGGAGCAGAGGCTATACCCATGATGATAAAGTTGCTAGAAATGTGAATCATTTTATTGGAAAAGAGGTTGTTGTCACTGAAAAGTTGGATGGAGAAGGTACAACACTTTACAGAGACTATATGCATGCTAGAAGTATTCATTCGGCAAATCACCCCTCAAGAAATTGGGTGAAAACATTCCATGCAAGCTTTGCTTATCGAATTCCAGATGGCTGGCGCCTATGTGGTGAAAATGTTTATGCAAAGCATTCTATTTATTATCAAGCATTAACAAGCTACTTTTACTTGTTTAGTATTTGGAATGAAGAAAATGTTTGTTTGAGCTGGGATGAGACGGTTGCCTTTGCAGCAGAGTTAGGTATAGAAACAGTGCCTGTTTTATACCGAGGAATTTTTGACGAAGGACAGATAAAACGTACATTTACTGGTAAATCAATCTTTGATGGTGAACAAGAGGGGTATGTCATTCGAAATGCTGGCTCATTCCATTACGATGATTTCCGATATAATTTAGGGAAATTTGTGAGACCGCAACATGTTCAAACAAGTGAGCATTGGCTACAGGAAGAAATTATGCCAAATAAATTAAAATCATAACCAATTAAGAAGAGAAGGGACTGAGAACAATGTAATACTATAGCAAGCATTCACAAATCATATATTACGAGGTAGTTGCAAGGAGTGCATATCCCTTTTCAAAGGGATTACGGGTTCGATTCCTGTTATCCTCACCATAAAAAAATGAACTCTCTTCATTAGTACGAGAGTTCATTTTTATTTGTTTATTTAGTGTAATTATCGAAGTAACCTTGAATGTAAATCATAGGTGTTCCTTTGTCACCTGAACCAGATGTAAGGTCAGATAGGGAACCGATAAGGTCTGTTAAACGACGAGGTGTTGTTCCTTGTGCAGCCATTTGACCTGTTAAATCTTCATCTTTATTTTGAATGTATTCAGAAATGGCAGCTTTCAATTCTTCGCCTCGAAGGTCTGCGAAATCATTGTCTGCTAAATATTTCAATTTAACTTCGTTCGGTGTTCCGTGTAATCCAGCTGTGAAGGCAGGTGAAACAACAGGATCTGCAAGCTCCCAAATTTTACCTACAGGATCTTTGAATGCGCCGTCACCATAAATCATGACTTCTACTGTTTTTCCTGTAGCTTCTTTGATTTTTGCTTGGATACCGTCCACAATTGGTTGGCAAGTATGCGGGAATAATTTAACACTATCCTCTGTTGCTTTGTTTGAGCCAAGAAGACCATATTCAGCATTGAAACCAGAACCATTAATAGATTCAGCTAAAATATTATCAAGGCTGTAAACTTTTTCTGCACCGTTCGCTGTTAGAATACGTTTTGTGCGGAAACGTGAATGAATATCACACGTTAAGATACTCTTTGTGTAATTTAAAATTGTTTTTGGATTATTAGAGAAGATAACCTCACACGTAGCCCCTTCTGCTTCAATTAACTCTTTATAGTATTCAATATAATCTACACCAGTAAATGTGTGTTTTTTATAGCCAAAATGTTCGCGGAATTCAACCTCATTTAGTGTATCCGTCCATGGGTTAATACCTTTTACATCGAGTTCGTCAATATCTACAAGGTGATTACCAACTTCATCAGATGGGTAGCTTAGCATTAATACAACCTTTTTTACACCTTTAGCAATACCTCGTAAACAGTTTGCGAAGCGGTTTCGACTTAAGATGGGGAAGATAACGCCTACCGTATCATCACCGAACTTAGCCGCTACATCTACAGCGATATCATCAATCGTTGCGTAGTTGCCTTGTGCACGTGCCACGACAGATTCAGTTACTGTCACAATATCACGATCCTCGATTGCATATCCTTCAATTTTTGCAGCATTTAACACTGTATCTACAACGATTTGTTCAATATTATCGCCTTCGTTAATAATAGGACCACGAAGACCTCTTACAACTGTACCGATTACACGTTCCAATTTAATCTCTCCTCATTCTATCTAGCGTAAAGTGAAATAAAATCCATATGATTTTACTATAAGGCTCGTTAATGATATAAGTAAAATTAATAGTTCATATAATAGCTATAAGAGGTGCTTATATGATAGGGAAATTAGATTTATATCGTGTTTTTAGTGTTGTAGCAAAAAATAATAGCTTTTCAAGTGCAGCAAAAGATTTATATATGACACAGCCAGCTGTTAGTCAGGCTATGATGCAATTAGAAAATGAGCTTGGTACACGTCTTTTTAATAGAACCCCTAAAGGTGTGACATTAACAACAGAGGGCAGCCTTCTTTTTGAATATACAAATTCAGCTTTAGGGCTTTTAGATACTGGTGAAGAAAAGTTGCTTGAATTTAAAAATTTAACAACAGGGCAATTAAAAATAGGGGTAGGTGATACTATTTCACGCTTCTTTTTAATGCCTTATTTAGAAGCATTCCACACAATGTATCCGAATATCAACTTGCAAATGCTAAATGGTACTACCTCTGAAATATGTAATTTTATTAAATCGGGTGAGGTAGATATAGGATTTTGTAATTTTCCAATAGAAGATTCAACATTACAGTTAACGGTATGTACAGATATTCAGGATATTTTTGTCTGTGGGGAAAAATATAAAACACTTTCATCTAAAAGTTTAAGCTATGAGGATCTTTTGAAATTTCCGCTTATCTTTCTAGAGAAAAAATCAAATTCACGGAAGTATGTGGAAGATTATCTCTTTGCAAGAGGGGTTCATATAGAACCAGAGTTTGAGCTAGGTTCACATGATTTGGTACTAGAATTTGCTCGTAGTAACCTCGGCATTGCATGTGTAACAAAGGAATTTTCAAAGGACTATCTTCAACGAGGTCTTCTTTATGAATTAACTTTAATGGAAAGTATTCCAGCAAGAAGTATTGGTATGTGTTATTTGAAGTCAGTGCCCCTTTCTAGAGCTGCGACGAAATTTGTCGAAATCATTGAAAATAAGCGTTTCAATACGAGAAGAACGATAAAAAAAGCTTAGCGACGAGAAAAGTCAGCTAAGCTTTCTTAGTTAAGACATCAATCAATATGTCGACATTGCGCTTATTTTTTATCGTTGGTGAGCAAAGATAAGAAAATGTTCGCATAAAGTGCTGCCCTTCAAGGGGCAAAATGGTCATATCTCCATTTTTTAATTCACGTTCTATAACACAGGCAGACAATAAGGAAAGACCAAGTCCCTGTATAACACTCTCCTTTACTCCCTGATTACTGCTAATGGTCAAAAGCGTTTGAATCTGCAGACCATTTGCTCTGAATAAATGATCCAGATAATAACGTGTTCCAGAGCCTTCTTCACGCGCAACCCAGCTTTGCTGCTGGAGTTTATCAGCAGTAAGAGAATGTTGCTTTGTAAGAGGATGATTACTGGCACTGACAATAAATAGCTCATCTTGCATAAATGGCTTAATGACGAGTTCATTATCATGAGCCTGCCCTTCAATTAAACCAATATCGACTTGCAGCAATTTTGTATATTGAATGATTTCTTTTGTATTGCCAATAATAATTTGAAGTTCTAGTTGTGGGAATTGTTGCTGTAGGCTGGCTATGATTGGAGGCAATATATATTCACCAATCGTAAAGCTTGCACCAATGACTAGTGTACCTTGTACCTCTTGATGATAGGCAGCGATATCTTCTTTTGCAGCTTCAGTGATAGCCATGATTTGCTTTGCTCGTTTATAAAGAATTTCACCAGTTGGTGTAATTTGCACCGATTTTGGTGAGCGAATAAATAAGGTTGTTTGTAATTCTTGCTCTAGGTTCTTAATGTGTAAGCTAACACTTGGCTGTGAAATATGAAGTATTTCAGAGGTCTTCGTAAAATTATTGACCTCGACCAGTGTGATGAATGTTTTTAAAGCATCATATTGCATATCTCCACCTCTATTATTAGAAATATTAATAATAACGATTATATATATGTATTTTACTAATAGTGTGCTCTTTATTAAAGTAATAATCAACAAGGGAGAAAGAAGTGAACAACATGGTTAATAGACAGAATAAAGTAAAATCCACCCTTAATCCAAATTTCTTGAAGGGAATATTGTTAACACTCCTTATTGCTTTAGTAGCGAAATATATTGCCACATTTCCTTTCTTTTCGATATTGGGACAGTTGGTTATTGCCATTATATTAGGGATGGCTTGGCGAGCAGCATTTAAAGTACAGGATTCATGGCAAGTAGGTATTGGATTTTCCAGCAAGAAGCTATTACGCTTCGGTATTATTTTATTGGGCATGCGCTTAAATTTGGCAGATATTTATCATGCGGGAGCAAACGTTTTTTTAATTGCAGTCATTAATTTGCTATTTGCATTAATTGTTGTGTATGGGCTAACAAAAATATTTAAAGTCGATCAGAAGCTAGGGATTTTAACGGCTTGTGGGACAGCCATTTGTGGAGCTGCTGCAGTAGTGGCAATCGCACCACAAATTAAAGCAAATGAAAAGGAAACTGCCGTAGGAGCCGCGATTGTTGCGTTATTGGGGACTATATTTACACTTATTTATACGGTACTCTATTCCATCATCGATTTAACACCTTCTGCGTATGGTATTTTCGCAGGTGGTACATTACATGAAATTGCTCATGTGATTGCAGCTGCCTCTGCTGGTGGAAATGAAGCAATTGATATAGCAGTTATCGTGAAACTAACACGTGTTGCCCTGCTCGTACCTGTAGCGATTATAATTGGTATTTTCTATCGAAGAATGGACAAAAGCGAAGAGAAAAAGGCGTTTTCATTATCGATCATACCGTGGTTTATTTTAGGCTTTTTAGCGATGAGTGCTATCAATTCTTTAGGAATTATACCAGCGAATGTATCGGCAGCATTTGTAAATATTGCTTATATCTTAATTGCTATGGCAATGGCCGGTCTGGGATTAAATGTTGAGATCAAAACATTTAAGGAGCTAGGAGTAAAGGCATTTATTGCAGGTTTAATTGGCTCAGTCTGTCTATCCGTACTGGGCTATCTACTAGTCATTCTTTTATATTGATTTAGTCAATGATTCTTATACCAAGAAAAAAGACCCTGCATGATTGTTCAACATGCAGGGTCTTTTTAGATAGAATCAGAAGATAATGTATAAGTAATTTAATTGTCGTTCATTAACTTAAAGCTTCGATAGAAGATGCTAATTCAGCCACTACAATTTTGCTGCCGATAATTGGACTGTCAGCTTTTTCTCCCTCAGAACCTGAATTTGGACGTTGATGGGCTGCAGCAAATGCATCGCTATTACGCCATGCTTGGAAATGCTCCTTGGATTCCCAATACATATTAACACTCATTTCGTCATAAGTAGGATCATCGGTTGAAATTAATACCTCTACTTTATGAAAGCCTTCAAACTGTTGTAGAGGACCTGGCTTTGTAAAATTTGGTGCCATTCTCGCAGCAAAACCGGGTTTTACTTGAATACGATTCGTTACAATAATCATGCTTTTACCCCCCTTAATTTCATTTACTAGGTTTTCGAATGAATTATCATTGATTATCATTCGCACTCAATGATAAGTGGCTTAGGAAGACATTGTCAATAGATGACCTCTATATATTCTCTGCTAGTAGTTTTTGAACTATGGATAGGCTGACATTTAACTGACATAATCCGATGCTATAATGAACATAAGAGCAAACTAGTAACGAGGTGATTGACTTTGGCAAACATTTTAGTAATAGAGGATGAATATGCAATAAGCCAGGTTTTAAAGGTGTATTTACAAAAAGTGGGTTATAGTGTGACACAATGTTTCAATGGTGGCCAAGCCTTGGACATGTTTCGTGAAACACAGCCAGACCTAGTGTTGCTAGATATTATGTTACCAGAAAAAAATGGTTGGTCCATTTTAAAAGAAATAAGAGAACGAAGTATCTGCCCTGTTATCATGTTAACAGCATTAGGAGAGGTTAATTACCGTCTAGAGGGGTTTGATCATGGAGCAGATGATTATATTGCCAAGCCTTTTATCGCAGATGAAGTTGTTGCAAGAGTGAGGGCTGTTTTAAGGCGTGCTGAAGGCAGCCCAGATGCATCTGTTATTAAGCGGTATGGGTCTCTAGCAATTGATTGTAAAGCACATAGAGTATTTTTGGGTGGAGAAGAGATTGTATTAACGCCAAGAGATTTATCGGTGCTTATGTTTTTAGCTGACCATCCCAATCAAACATTTACCCGTGATCAGCTTATAGATCAAGTGTGGGGCTGGGAGTATGAAGGTAGTGATCGTGCCGTAGATTTAGCCATAAAGAGACTTAGGAAGGCATTAAAAGAATGGGATGAGGCAGAAGGAGAAATAAAGACACTACGTGGATTGGGGTATCAGCTAAGTGTTCCAAAAAAATAAGCGTATATCCTTACTCCAATATTGGACGAGCCGTTATTTACTAACACTTTTCATAGGCTTAGCTATTATTTCGTTAATCTCAGCAGCATGGATTCGTCATACAACATTTGAAAATCGATTAGAATTGATGGAGTTTTTAGCAGATGAGACGGTCTATCGTTTAACGGATACAACAAATCCTAATAATGGACCTATAAAGGGTATTCCAGGTTTTATAGGGGATCGAGAGCGTTTTAATATGAAAGAGATCGATCCGATTTTGTACGTTGTAGATACTGAGGGCAATATACTGACAAGCAACCGTCCAGTACCACCTGGTAGTGCCAAAAATGTAGCTGGCTTGTTGGATGGAAAAGAAGGTACTAAGGAAATAAAGGATGGACTTGAACCTGAATATGTGGTGAAAAGAAAGATAGAAAATAATAATGAGTTATTGGGCTGGGCCCTGGTGATGGAGAAGAAGGAGAATTTAACAAGGGTTAATCAAGCATATGGACAGCTTGCCATATTAATAGGAGCGTTAGCTTTATTAGGCTGGATCGCTATTTACTTTTTGTCAAAGCGCTTGGCCCATCCCATTAAACAAGTAGCAGAGGCTGCCAAGCATGTACAGGAAGGCAATTATGCAATTGATTTGCCTCAAGATAGTAAGGAAAAAGAGGTCTATGAGCTTGTTTCCTCCTTTAAAAACATGGCAAATAAATTAGAACAGTTGGAGAAAACTCGAACGGAATTACTAGCAGGTGTCACCCATGAGTTGAAAACACCTGTCACCTCTATAAGTGGTTTATTACAGGCGGTAAGAGATGGTGTTGTAACGGGACAGGATGCTATGGAATTCATTGAAATGGCTATGGTTGAAACGACAAAAATGAAAACAATGGTTGGGGACTTACTTGCCTTTAATCATTTTGCTGTCGATGCTATCCCCGTGCAGATAGAGTCCGTAGATGTTAATCAGCTACTGAAAGAGGCGGTGGCACAGTGGGAAGTAATGCAGGAAGAGGAACATGTAAAAGTTCATTTACATTTGTTAGAACAACCTATGCTGGTACAGGTAGATATTGTTCGTGTCCAACAAATCATTACAAACCTTTTAACCAATGCTAAGCAGGCGATGGACAAAGGAACCATCACCTTGACGTTGATAGATCAAGGGGAAACTCTGTCGGTGATGGTGAAGGACACAGGTCATGGTATCCCTCTAGAGGATCAGGCATTTATTTTTGAGCGCTTTTATAGAGGAGAAAATAAAAAATATACTGTTCGCGGCTTGGGTTTAGGATTACCACTTAGTAAAATGATGGCCCAATCTGTCGGAGGCGATTTGCGATTAATCGAAAGCAATCCCTCTGGAACACACTTTGAATTAGTACTGCAAAAGGCTACTACGCTATAAGAGCGTGGTAGCCTTTTCATGTTGTTGAAAAAAGATAATGTCAACGGCAGAAAAAGCAACTTTACAAGGTGAGGGGTTGATTTCCGTTCCGCCAGCGTCCTTTCCAGGGGGCGTCCGATGAGCCGCTTCACTCACTTACGTTCGCTCCAGGGTCTCCTCAGTGACGCTAAATCCCCTAGGAGTGACGCTGGCTCCACTCCAATCAACCATTCTGCAAAAGTGTCTTTGCTGTATCTTTCATACTGGTCGTAGCGAACAAAATAACCCATTATTTGTATTCTTAGAGGGGATGAGCTCTTATTTTCAATGTGGAAAAGTGATGCGTGACAACACCCCTCCGTAAAGAGTAGTGAACACCTTCACTTTATCTGAAAACCGTTGCTAAAGTTAACATTTTGTAGGTTGGAGTGGA
>NZ_JBHERJ010000013.1:0-2437 GCF_043359455.1 Lysinibacillus sp. PWR01
AAGTTGCTTTTTCTTCCGTTGACATCATCTTTTTTCAGCATGTAGTTGTTTTCTAACTACATGCTTTTTTACCGTATTTGCTTGATGCGTGAGTCAGCTACATAAAAGGTTACAAAGAAAATGGTAAGCAATTATTGATGGGAAAGATTTGGTAGTGGTATTGGCTTCAAATATTATTTCTATCATTTACAAGCTCCTTTGATTATTCTGAATAATTGATAAATGCTATAATGATAGCATTGTAGAAAGTAAGGGAGGATTTCATAATGGAGCTTAATTTAACAGGGAAAGTAGCAATTATAACAGGATCGAGTAAAGGAATTGGCTATTACACGGCCATGCAGCTTGTCAAAGAGGGGGCACAGGTTGTTCTATGCGCACGTGGGGAAAAACAGCTGCAAGTGGCTGCTGGATGTATAAAAAATGAAACAGGCGTAGATGTTTTAATTGTTCCAACTGATATTACAAAAGAAAAAGATTGTAAGTATCTAATTGAGCGTACTGTCGAACATTATGGACGTGTTGATATACTTATTAATAATGCGGGTACAGCTTCAGCAAATCCCTTTGAATCGGTGAGTAGTGAGCTGTGGCAAGCAGATTTAGATTTAAAGGTATTTGGAGCTATTCATTGTTCAAAATATGCTGCGCCATATATGCGTAAGGCTGGGGGCGGTGCAATCGTTAATGTGACAGCCGTGATGGCTAAAACTCCACCTGCAAGCTCACTTCCTACTACTGTGAGTCGTGCTGCAGGGCTTGCCTTGACAAAAGCGATGAGCAAGGATTTAGGGAAGGATAATATTCGAGTAAACTCTGTATGTATAGGACTTATTCGTAGTGATCAAATCGAAAAGAAATGGAAAAAGGAAGAACCAAATTTATCGTGGGAAGAATATTCTCGTAAAGTGGGGCAAGCTATTCCACTTGGTCGTGTAGGTGATACGCAAGAAGCCGCAAACGTTATCACTTTTTTAGTATCTGATGCGGCAAGTTATGTTACAGGAACTGCTGTTAATATTGATGGTGGCTCTGGTCACGCATTATAAAGAGGCTAATATTTTTGAAGAAAAGAAATTTTAATGATTGCGAATTAAAATGTGATAAGACAAACTCTATATGTATCTTATTGATTATGAAGAAAGCCTTGCGCTTTCTTCTTTTCTATTGTTTTTCTAAAATTATAATAGACAGAAAATTCCTGCAGATGTAGAATGAACGATATAGGGGGTGAAAAGTGGCGAAATGTTGAACGAAAATTTTGCTGCATTGTTGTTACGAGTTGTTCGGATTATTGTTCAAATTGGGATACTTACTATTTTCTATTATATGGGGGTAGGCATTGTTTCTTATTTGCACATTCCTCTTCCTGGAAGCGTCATTGGATTATTGCTATTAGCACTTTCACTCAATTTTAAACTAATTAAGGTCGAATATATACAAGATGGAGCGGGCTTTTTAATTGGCATCTTAACGTTGTTTTTCATTCCAGCAACTGTAGGTGTTATTGATTACCCAGAACTCATGACAATCACTGGTCTACTTATTATTTTAGCAGTTATTGTTAGTACGTTAATCTCTATCTATGTTACAGGATTGCTGACACAACTCATTGAAAAAAGAGAAATAGCGAAAAAAGAAAGCTCGAAAACTACGGTGGAAGAAGGAAAGGGGGAGTTAACTGTTGATTGAAGCACTTGTTGTTCTTAGCACCATTATCCTGTTCATTTTATTTACAAAGCTCTATCAACGATTTCCTCATCCTATCATGATTCCCTTGGTCACCACTACGATTGTCAGTGCAGTGATCTTACTTGTTTTTGATATTCCATATACAACTTATATGGAAGGTGGGGAATGGCTTCAGAAAATGCTTGGGCCAGCTGTTGTGGCACTTGCATATCCTCTCTATAATCAACGAGCCATTATTATGAAATATAAGTATTCTATTTTATCAGGGCTTTTAATCGGCATGATAACAGGCTTGGTGACCATTTTTGTGTTACTAAAATGGATTGGTGTAACATCTAGCTGGATGCTGACGGCCTTACCTAAATCGTTAACAACGCCTGTTGGGATGCAAGTGAGCGAAACGATTGGTGGCATTCCCCCTTTAACAGCTGTTTTCGTCATGATTGCGGGGTTTGTAGGGGCCATTATCGGACCATTAGTCATTAAGTATGGCAAAATCGACTCTGCTGTTAGTAGAGGTGTGGCAGTAGGTAGTGCTTCACATGGCGTAGGTCTTGTAAAATTAAGAGAATATGGGGAACAGGAATTATCAGTTGGTTCCTTATCAATGGGCTTAACGGCTGTTATCGGAGCATTCTTCTGTCCTTTATTTGTATATTTATTTTTATAATACAATTGTCGCTTCGTGTAAAAAGGAGTTGTTGAAAAAAGATGATGTCAACTACAGAAAAGCAATTTTGCAAGG
>NZ_JBHERJ010000014.1:0-810 GCF_043359455.1 Lysinibacillus sp. PWR01
AATATACATCAGAAGAAAAATTACAAGCAGTCCTACGCTACATAGAAGGTAAAGAAAGTTCACATGAAATTGCTAGATTAATTGGAACAGATCACAAAGCGATTCTTAATTGGGTGAAACAATATGAGTATAACGGCGTAGAAGCGTTTATAAAACGATATACAAATTATTCGGCACAGTTTAAACTAGACGTACTAAACTATATGATTGAAAACGGTACGTCCTTACTTGAAACGGCAGCTATCTTTAATATAGCTACTCCTTCTACACTTCGTTTTTGGAAAAAACAATTTGAAACAAAAGGATTCGATGCCCTTCAATCAAAGAAAAAGGGGCGTCCATCCATGAAAAAAGAAACAAATAAACAACCAAAACAAGCACCAGTAGAAGGCTCACCAGAAGCACTTCAAGCAGAAATCAATCGTCTACGTATGGAAAACGAGTATTTAAAAAAGTTAAACGCCTTAGTTCAAGCCAAGGAAAAATCACCAAAGAAGACAAAGTAAACGTCATCTATGAATTAAGGCATAAATACTCGGTGAAGGCGCTTGTAGCGTTCGCAGAAATTCCACGTAGCACGTACTATGATTTAGTAAAGAAGATGAATCGTCCCGATCCAGATGCCGAGTTAAAGGCCGAAATTCAAGAAATCTATAAGGAACATGAAGGCCGTTATGGCTATCGTCGCATTCGTGATGAGCTAGCGAATCGTGGGCAAAAAGTGAATCATAAGAAAGTGCAACGCCTGATGAAAGCGCTAGGCTTAAAGTGCATCGTTCGTATGAAAAAATATAAGTCATATAAAGGGAC